>CAYLSS010000123.1:0-8169 GCA_964385765.1 uncultured Solibacteraceae bacterium | reverse complement strand
TTGACGGCAAGCAGGTAAGCGCGCCACCTGGCACGCTCGTCATCAATGCCGCGAAGAGCCTCGGCATCGAGATTCCGGCATTCTGTTACTACGAAGGCCTCGAACTGCAAGCCGCCTGCCGGATGTGCCTGGTCGAGGTCGAGAAAGCACCCAAGCTCATGGCGTCGTGCACTCTTCCGGTCCGGGAAGGGATGGTCGTAAGGACCGACAGTGCGAAGGTGGCGGCGTCGCGCAAGGCGATGCTGGAATTCCTGCTGACGAACCACCCGCTGGATTGTCCGGTCTGCGACAAGGGCGGCGAATGCGAGCTGCAGGATCTCGTTTTCCGCTACGGCGCGGGAGAAGGCCGGTTCACGCACATCAAGCACCATGTCGACGAGCGACAGTTCTCGCCGGTGGTCTTCTTCGACGCTCCGCGCTGCATCCTCTGTTACCGGTGTGTGCGGATCTGCGACGAGGGCATGGGCGTCAAAGCGCTGGGCGTGGTGAATCGCGGTGTCAGGACGGAGATCGGACCGAACCACGGCGACCATCTCGAATGCGATGAATGCGGCATGTGCATCGACATCTGCCCGGTCGGCGCTCTGACCAGCGGGATCTACCGCTATCAGACACGCCCCTGGGAGATGAAGCACGCGGGCACCATCTGCACGCACTGCTCGAATGGCTGCAAGACGACGCTCGGCGTGCGCAACAACGAGATCATTCGCGGCAACAACCGGGACCGCACTGGCATCAACGGCGAGTTTCTCTGCATCAAGGGGCGTTACGCATTCGACTTCACAACGCACGAGGAGCGTTTGAAGACGCCGCTAGTGAAGCGCAGCTCGGGCTTCGAGGCAGTATCGTGGGCGGAGGCGCTGAAGCTGGTTGCTCGCCGGTTCCGGGAGATCTTCGACCGCGACGGGAAGTTCGGCGTCGTCGGCTCCACCCGGTTAACGAACGAGGAGATCTACTATCTGCAGAAGTTCGCCCGGAAGGCGCTTCGCACGAATCACCTCGACCACGAGCGGTCAGGCGACATCCAGACCCTGCTCGGCGCGCTCGGCGGCCGGGTCGGCGCACTGGCCCGAACAGCAGATATTTATGAAACGAGCGCATCGCTGGTGGTTGCGAGCGACCTGGCCCAACAACATCCGCTGCTGGCTTTTCAACTGCGCGCCAACTGGCGGCATCATGGCTCGCACACCTATGTCGTGACGCCGGGTCCGGTGCGGGAGGACCTGTACGCAATGCGGAGCCTGCGTGCGCCCGTCGGTGAAGAGCTGGCCGCGGTGGAGTCGCTGGCGCCGGAGTTGAAAAACGAACCGGAACTCGTGGTGCTGTTCGGAGATGCGATCAAAGGGGACAAGCTGCGCCGCCTGGTCGCATTCTGTGATTCGCTCGGGATCCCGGTGAAGTATGTCTGCCTGATGGACTACTCGAATTCGCGCGGCGCCATGGACATGGGTCTGACGCCGGATCTCGCTCCCGGTTACCGGCCGGTGGATTCGCCGGGGCTGCCGCTCGCCGAAATGCTGGCTTGCGTGGATCTCGATGCGGTGTGGATCGTGGGAGCCAATCCGCTTCGGCGGCAAACGCTCGCGTCAAGTAATGCATTCGTCGTGGCGCATTCTCTGTTTCTGACCGAAACCGCCCAGAATGCCGACGTCGTGCTGCCGTCGGCCTCGGCCTACGAGAAGAAGGGGACCGTCACCAATGTCTGCGGTGAAGTACAGCGGCTGGCGCGCGCCATCGAGGTGATGGGACCCAAGACAGACCTGGAGATCCTCGGCATGCTGTCGCAGGGCATGGGCGTCGACGTCGGCCTGTGGAATGAGAAGGCGGTATGGGAGGAGGTCCGGCGATCGGTTCCGGGTTATCACATCGACGAGGCCGCGGCATCGAGGGTTGGAGCCGTGCAGGCGGTCCCTGACGTAAGCGGCGAACTGCCCCCGATCAGCGCCGGCTCGACCGGCGGGGCCGGAGATACGTTGTTCACCTCGGGTACGCTCGGACGCTACTCAAAGATACTGAACAAGGTCACCGAGTCGCCCGGCGCCCTCTACCAGTTCCGGCGGACGGGGGCGTGATGGACTTCTACTTACTAAGCGGGATCAAGGCGGCGATGGTTGCCGGTGTTCTGCTGACCATCCTCGCCTATCTGCAGTGGGTGGAGCGCAAGGTCATCGCCCATATACAGCTCCGCATGGGACCTTACCGGGTGGGGCCGCATGGTCTGCTGCAACCGCTGGCCGATGTTATCAAACTGCTCACCAAAGAGGACCTGATTCCCGCGCACGTCAACCGGTTCTTCTATCTGCTTGCGCCGTTTCTGGCTATCACGCTCTCTCTGATTTCGATTTCGATCATCCCGTTCGGTCCGGCGATCGAGGTGTTCGGTGTGGCGACGTACATGCAGCTCACGGATTTGAACGTCGGGCTGCTTTTCCTGCTGGCGATCTCCTCGGTCAGCGTCTACGGTGTCGCGCTCGCCGGATGGGCGTCGAACAACAAGTACTCGCTGCTGGGAAGCCTGCGCGCGGCCGCCCAGATGATCAGCTACGAGCTACCGATGGGCCTCGCCCTGGCCTCGGCGATCCTCATGGCCGGGAGCCTGAGCCTGCGCGAGATCGCCGAAGAACAGTCCGGCTTCCAGCTCGGCTTCTTCCCCAACTGGGCGATTTTCCAGATGCCCGCGCCGCAGATCGTAAGCTTCGTCATCTTCTTGATCGCGGCGTTCGCGGAAACGAACCGCATCCCGTTCGACCTGCCCGAAGCCGAGAATGAGCTGGTCGCCGGCTTTCACACCGAGTACAGCAGCATGAAGTTCGCGTCGTTCTTCATGGCCGAGTACGCCAACATGATCACGATCACGGCGATCACGACAACGGTCTTCCTGGGCGGCTGGCATCCGTTGTTCCCCGAGGAGCTAGGCTCCCGCTTTATTCCGTCACTGCTGTTCGCCCTTGCCGGGGCGATGGCGGCGCTGCATGCGCTGAATCCGGCGCGTCGGCGCGATCGGGCGACTCTGCCCGTGGTGGCCGCCGTGTTTTTCGTCCTGGCGCTGGTGTTCCTGATCCCGGTTGTCCAGGCTTACTTTCTGCCGCTGTTCTGGTTTATGGCCAAGACCGGCGGCTTGCTGTTTCTTTTCATTTGGGTCCGTGGAACGATGCCGCGTTTCCGCTATGACCAGTTGATGAAATTCACCTGGACCTTCCTGTTCCCGCTCTCGCTGGCGAACCTGTTTGTGGTTGGCGCCCTGGTGACTTTATTCGGCCGATAGACAATGGATACGATTCTGTTTCTGGTCTTCGCCTCGATCGCAGTGCTCTGTGGTATCAGCGTGGTGGTGCAGACACACCCGATCAACAGCGCGCTGTCGCTGATCGGAGTGATGGGGTCGCTGGCGGGGCTGTACCTGCTGTTGGGCGGGGAGTTCATCGCCGCCGTCCAGGTACTCGTATATGCCGGCGCGATCATGGTGCTGTTTTTGTTCGTCATCATGCTGTTGAACGCCGGGAGTGAGAAGAAGGGCAGAAGGTCATGGCCGGCGCGGCTGCTGGGAATACCGTTGCTGGTGATCCTGCTCGGGCTGCTCAGCTTCATTATCCAGCACTGGATACCGGCCTCCGAGAAGGCCGTTTTTGGGGACTTCACCAAGGGCGGGCCGAGAGATATCGGCGAAGTTCTGTTCACCGACTACCTGCTGCCGTTCGAGGTGACGTCGGTCCTCATCCTGGTAGCGATTCTCGGGGCGGTGGTGCTGGCCGGTCGAAGAGCGGACCTCGATTCGCCGGCCAACGTCGTGACTCCAGTGAAGGCCGAGCCGGTCGCGGCAGCCGAGGAGGCCGACCGATGAGCGGGGGCGGCGTGCCGATCTCCTGGTACCTGGTTGTCAGCGCCATCCTGTTCGTGCTCGGCGTGGCGGGCTTTCTGTTCCGCCGAAACCTGATCACGATGTTCATGTGCATCGAGCTGATGCTCAACGCGGTCAACCTGAGCTTCGTTGCGCTAGCGCACCATCACGACCACATCGACGGCCACATCTTCGCCTTCTTCGTGATGGTGGTGGCGGCGGCCGAGGCGGCGGCCGGGTTGGCCGTCATTCTGGCGGCGGTGCGGAACCGGAAAACTCTCGCGGTGGATGAGGTGAGTTCGCTGAAGTACTGATGCGTGGAATGATTCAGGATACGAAGGCCGGGAACTGGAAAGCGCGCCTGACGGTGCGCGGAGAGCGGGTCGCGTAATGCAGCATTTGTGGGTGATTCCCGCACTGCCGTTGGCCGGGTTCGTCGCGAACGGCCTGGCCGGCCGGCGACTGCCGAGGGCGGCGATCAATGCGGTCGCCGTCGGGAGCGTCGCGCTGTCGTTCATTTGGGCGCTGAAGGTCCTGCTCGCGCTCGGCGGGCTGGAGCACGCTCATATCGAGAATTACGGAACCTGGATTCAAAGCGGCGCCCTGGAAGTTCCGCTGGCGCTCATGGTGGACCGGCTGACGGCCGTGATGCTGCTCGTTGTCACCGGCGTGGGCCTGCTCATCCATATCTATTCAACCGGCTACATGGCGTATGAAGACGGCTATCCGCGCTTCTTCGCGTTCCTCAATCTCTTCATGTTCTTCATGCTGACGCTGGTGCTGGCGAATAACTACCTGCTGTTGTTTGTCGGCTGGGAAGGCGTCGGGCTTTGCAGCTATCTGTTGATCGGCTTCTATTTTCTGCGCAACAGCGCGACCACCGCGGGGAACAAGGCGTTCATCGTCAATCGCATCGGAGACTTCGGTTTCTCGCTGGCCATCTTCCTGATCTTCGTGACCTTCGGGACACTCGAATTCGCGGGGGTCTTCGAGGCTGCCGGTGAGATGCCGGCGGAAGGCGCCGCCGGCATCCTGACGGCGATCTGTCTGCTGTTGTTCGTCGGCGCCACGGGCAAGTCCGCGCAGATCCCGCTCTATGTCTGGCTACCCGATGCGATGGAAGGTCCCACGCCCGTTTCGGCGCTGATTCACGCCGCCACGATGGTGACCGCCGGCGTCTATATGATCGCCCGCAGTTGGGTGCTGTTTGAGGGAGCGCCGATAGCGATGGACGTGGTCGCCACCGTGGGGTTGCTGACCGCCTTCGTGGCCGCGACCATCGGGCTGACACAGTTCGATATCAAGAAGGTCTTCGCCTACTCGACCGTCTCGCAGTTGGGCTACATGATTCTGGCGGTCGGCTCCGGGGCTTATGCCGCGGGCATCTTTCATCTGGTGACCCACGCATTTTTCAAGGCGCTGCTCTTCCTGGGAGCCGGCAGCGTGATCCATGCTCTCGCCGGGGAGCAGGACCTTCGACGGATGGGCGGGCTGCGAAAGAAGATTCCGTTGACGTTCGCCACACTCCTCTGCGCCGCCGTGGCGATTGCCGGGGTGCCGCCCTTTTCCGGGTTCCACAGCAAGGACGAGATCCTGCTGGCGGTTCATCACCATCATCCGTGGATGTTCTGGATCGGCGTGATAACGGCCGGCATGACAGCTTTCTACGTTTTCCGAGCGATCTTTTTGTGCTTTTTCGGCGAGTACCGCGGAGACGCTCATCCGCACGAATCGCCGCCGTCAATGACGCTGCCGCTGGCGGCGCTGGCGCTGCTGTCGCTCGGTGGAGGTTTTCTGCCGGTACCGCACTACCTGGAAGAGATCTTCCCGCATGGGGAGGTGCATCACGAATTGTCTCTGGTGGTGATTTCGGTGGCAGCGGGCCTGGGCGGCATGGCGCTGGCGTTCGTCTTCTATGTCGCACGTCCGGGTCTTTCGGATGGGGTGGCGGCGGCTTTGGGCGGCCTCTACCGCCTGGTCTACAACAAGTACTTCGTCGATGAGGTCTACGACGCGGCGGTGGTCCGGCCGGCGATCCGGGGTTCGCAAGGCTTCCTTTGGCGAATCGTTGATGCAGGCCTCATCGACGGCTTCGTCAATGGGGTCGGATCGGGAGCGCTCGGTCTCGGCGAGGTGCTGCGAAGGCTTCAGTCGGGCAACATACGCAGCTACGCGACCTGGGTGTTGTTCGGCTGCGTTTTCATTGTGATTGCGGTCGGGATGGCGGGAGGTCTCCGATGAACCTGTTGAACATAGTGCTCCTGCTCCCCGCGACGGGTTTCCTGGCCGTGCTGCTGTTGCCGCGTGCGAAGCCGGAGCTGGCCCGGATCGTATCGCTGGCCATCGCCCTGGCCGTTTTCGCCTTGTCGTTGTGTCTGGCGGCGCCGGTTTGGAACGACGGAGCCGGACTGCACTTTGTCACCGATGTCCCGTGGATCGAATCTCCCGCCATTCGCTACCACATCGGGCTGGACGGGCTGAGCGTGTGGCTGGTGATCCTCTCGACACTTCTCACTCCGATCGCGATCCTGATTTCGTGGAAGAGCATCGACTTTCGCGTGAAGGAGTTTCACGCGCTGCTGCTGCTGCTCGAGGTGGGCGTTGTCGGTGTCTTCGCCTCGATGGACCTGTTCCTCTTCTACGTGTTTTGGGAAGTTGCGCTGGTGCCGATGTATTTTCTGATCGGCATCTGGGGACACGATCGCCGCGTCTACGCGGCCGTCAAGTTCTTCCTCTACACGATGGCCGGCAGCGTGCTGATGCTCGCTGGAATCATCTACCTGTACAACCACGCCGGCACCTTCGACTATCCAGGGCTGCTGGCGATGATGACGCGCGGAGACCTGCTGTTGACCCGCGGCGAGCAACTGCTGCTGTTCGGAGCCTTCTTCCTGGCCTTTGCGATCAAGGTGCCGCTGTTCCCGCTGCACACATGGCTGCCTGACGCTCACGTCGAGGCGCCCACCGCCGGTTCCATCATGCTGGCGAGCGTCATGCTGAAGCTGGGCACGTACGGGATTCTCCGATTCTGCCTGCCGATGTTTCCGACCGCCGCCCGCGAACTGGCCGCGCCCATCGTGGTGCTGGCAATCATCGGGATTATCTATGGAGCGCTGGTGGCGATGGTCCAGCCGAACATGAAGAAGCTGGTCGCTTACTCGTCGGTCAGCCACTTGGGCTTCGTCGTCCTCGGCATCTTTACCTTCACCGAGATCGGCATGGACGGCGCGGTCTACCAGATGCTCAACCACGGCATCTCCACGGGAGCGCTCTTCATGCTGGTCGGATATATGTATGAGCGCCGGCACTCGCTGGAAATCGAGCACTACGGCGGAGTGGCCACCGCGGCGCCGCGGCTGGCGGTCGTCTTCATGATCACCATGCTTGCCAGCATCGGCTTGCCGGCGCTCAATAACTTTGTCGGCGAGTTCCTGGTGCTGCAAGGGTCGGCGCAGGTGGACTTCCGATGGACAGCGACCGCCGCGATCGGCGTGATCCTCTCGGCCTGCTACATGCTGTGGCTGTACCAGCGTGTTTTCTACGGCGAAGCGCCGGAAGCGGTGCGCAATCACATGCCAGACATGCGGGCCCGCGAGATGGTCGCCGCCCTGCCACTGCTGATTCTGATGGTCTGGATGGGCACCGTAACGCGGACGTTTCTGCCGCCTGTCCGAGCGGCAAACGCGTCGATACTCGAACAAACCATGGTGAATGCCGAGTTCCTTGTCGACCGGGGCGAGCCGCAAGCTGTGGAGGTCGCCGATGCCCGGTAACTACGTGCCCGGCTGGAATGACGCGATTTTGGTGCTGCCGGAGATCGTGCTGACCCTTCTGGCCACCGCGATGATGGTCAGCGAGCCGATGCTCGCCAGGAGCCGGAAGCGCCTACTCGGATACATGGCGCTCGGGGCGCTACTCATTTCCCTTTGGGCTGCGCTCGCGTTGCGCGGTCCCGCCGAGTTGGTCTTCAACGAGATGCTCGTCATCGACGACTTCACCGCGTTTTTCAGGGCGCTGGTGATCGTGGTCGGAATCCTGACGGTGCTGTGCTCTCTCCAGTATGTGGAGCGCGAGCGGCCGGGATCCGGGGAGTACTACCCGCTGCTCCTGTTCTCGATTGTCGGCCAGTGTCTGATGGCAGCCTCGGGCGAGCTCATGATGGTCTTTATCGGGCTGGAGATCTCGTCGATCGCGAGCTATGTGATGGCCGGATACGTGCGGCGCGATTCCCGGAACAACGAATCATCGGTCAAGTACTTCCTGCTCGGGTCATTCGCCACCGGCTTTCTTCTCTACGGCGTGGCCTGGATCTATGGCGCCACCGGCACCAC
>CAYLSS010000122.1:0-8197 GCA_964385765.1 uncultured Solibacteraceae bacterium | reverse complement strand
GCGAAGCTCACCCAGCACAACAACCTGACTTCCGGCCGTGTCTACGAGCAGATCCTGTTCCGCGAGCGCCGCGGCGACTACCTCGGCAAGACCGTGCAGGTGATTCCCCATGTCACCGACGAGATCAAATTGTGGGCGAAACGCCTGTCGGACGACGCCGATGTGGTGATCATTGAGATCGGCGGCACCGTCGGGGATATCGAATCCCTGCCCTTCATGGAGGCGATTCGACAGCTTCGGCACGATCTTGGCCGCCGGAACTCCATCCATGTCCATGTCACTCTCGTACCCTGGATCGCCGCCGCCCAGGAGCTCAAGACGAAACCGACCCAGCACAGCGTCAAGGAGCTGCGGGCAATTGGTATCCAGCCCGACATGCTCATTTGCCGGACCGAGCGCCCACTGCCTGCGGAAGTCAAGGACAAGATCGCGCTGTTTTGCGACGTTGATTCATCGTCGGTCATTACCGCCAACGACGTCGAAAGCGTCTATGAGATCCCGCTCGCATTCGCGGAGCAGGGAGTCGATGACGCGGTGCTCGACCTGCTGGGCCTCAACGCCGAAGCCGGAGAGCGCCATCTGGGCCGTTGGACAGCGATGCTGGAGAAGCTCAAGAACCCCGTGGGCGAGGTCCACATCGGCCTGATCGGCAAGTACGTTGAATACGAGGACTCCTACAAGAGCCTCAATGAAGCCCTGCTCCACGGCGGTCTCGCCCACGGTCATAAGACGCGCATCTCCTGGATTGAAGCCGAGGAGTTGTCCTGGCCGGACTGCATCGACCGGCTCTCGATCTTTGACGCCATTCTGGTCCCAGGCGGCTTCGGAAAGCGGGGCATCGAAGGCATGATCAACGCCATCCGCTATGCCCGGGAGCACCGGATCCCCTATTTCGGCATCTGCCTGGGAATGCAGACCATGGTCATCGAGTTTGCCAGGAACGTGTGCGGCCTCGAGAACGCCAACTCGACCGAGTTCGATCAGGCCACCCCGCACCGCGTGATCTACAAGCTGCGGGAGCTGAAAGGCGTGGATGAGCTTGGCGGCACCATGCGGCTGGGCGCCTATGACTGCCGCCTGACCGATGGCAGCTTGGCTCACCAGGCTTACGGAAGACTCGAGATTAACGAACGTCACCGCCATCGCTACGAGTTCAACCGGGAGTTCGAGAAGATCCTGACCGAGCATGGACTGCGTCTCGCAGGACGGACCCCGGACGAGGTCTACGTCGAGATTTGCGAACTCCCGGATCATCCGTGGTACCTCGGCTGCCAGTTCCATCCCGAATTCAAGTCGAAACCTCTTGAACCGCACCCGCTGTTTCGATCCTTCATCGGCGCCGCAATCCAGCATCGGCAGCGCCGCGCCTCGCGACAAGAGGTCGGGGCGCGGGCTTCGGCCCGGGCATGACCGGAATCGAGCTCACTACGCCGGCGGGCGACAGGATCGCTTTCGGCGGAGGATCGCCACTGGCTCTCATCGCCGGTCCATGCGTGATCGAAAGCGAGGATCACGTTCACCTGATGGCTCGGGAGATCGGGCGCATGGCCGGTCCCTTCGTCTTCAAGGCCTCGTTTGACAAGGCGAATCGCACCAGTCTCGACTCCTATCGTGGTCCCGGACTCTCCGACGGGCTGCGGATCCTGTCCGGGCTCCGGTGCGAGCAGGGCGTTGCTGTTCTCACCGATATTCACGAACCCTGGCAGGCCGAGAAGGCGGCGGGATCCGTCGACATCTTGCAAATCCCGGCGTTCCTCTGCCGGCAAACCGACCTGCTGGTCGCGGCCGGACGCACCGGCCGTATCGTTAACATAAAGAAGGGGCAGTTTGTCGCGCCGGGCGACATGGAACGGGCGGCGGCAAAAGTCGCCTCCACCGGCAACGACAGGATTCTGCTGACCGAGAGAGGCGCCAGCTTCGGGTACCACAACCTCGTGGTCGACATGCGAAGCCTCCCCATCATGCGGGCGACCGGCTATCCGGTGGTTTTCGACGCCACCCACAGCGTGCAGCTCCCCTCGGCGGGCACGGCCTCCGGCGGCCTGCCGGAGTTCATCGCGCCGCTCGCGCGCGCCGCTGTCGCCACCGGCATCGATGCGCTTTTTGTCGAAGTGCACGACGATCCACCGCGGGCCCTCTCCGATGGGGCGAACGCTCTGCCGCTTAACCGGCTCGCCGGATTGCTCGGTGTGCTCCGTTCGCTGGACGACGTCGTCAAACGGTCGATGGCGGAGTAGTCGCTGTTCAGGATCCCGTGGAAGAGTAGTTCCGAACCCCGCGCTTCCACACGGCGAGCGCCATGGCCAGGAACACGGTCGTGACCACTGGCAGCAGCCAGGCATAGACGCGGTATGTCTCTTCGCGCAGCACGCTGGCCGTCGGATAGAAGGTCGCGAAACCGAAGGGCACAATCCAGCTCAAGAAAAACTTGATGACCGGGTTGTAGATATCGAGCGGGTAGCGGCCGAAGGTGAGCATGTTGTACACCGGCGGCACGACGCCTACGCGATCCTCCATCCAGAACGAAACGCAGGTGAGCATCAGGAAGACCGAAACATAAATGGTGCAGCCGCACAGCGCCGCGAAGAGAAAGAACGCCCAGTCGGCCGGCGAAAGCGTGAGATCGAGCCTGGCGGCGCAGGTCGTGATCAGGTACAACCCCATTACGATGTCGCTGAGCGCCTCCAGCCGGAACTGCTCGAACAGAATCTGAAACAGCGAGTTGACGGGCCGCAGCAGAACACGGTCGAACTTGCCCTCGATAATGTACTGCTGGCCGAAGTAGTAGAGGTTGATCGAGATCGTGTTGAACAGGGCCATCGGCAGCAGTGAGAATCCGTAGATCAGCAGGATCTCGTAGAAGCTCCACCCCAGCAACTGCGGAACGCGCCCGAAAATGAGCCACACGACAGCGATCCCGAAGAGGGTCGAAACAACCGTGGTGGCCACCGAGACGAAGAGGTCTCCCCGATAGGCCATGCGCACCTTGGAGTACTGGTAGAAGTAGTCGGATAAGAGCGAAAGGTGCCGTCTCATCGCAGGTTGCCTGCCGAACCAACAGAATAACCCGGACGGCGGCCTATTCCGCGCCCGGATCTTCGACCCATACGCTGATGGTGTCGTTGGTCGAGCCGTTTCCGGCCAAGATCACGATGTTCCTGTACTCCCACATGTGCGGCTGGGTACCCTCCGGAACCAACAGATTGATCTGGTAGCAACCCGCCACAAAGCCTGGGGCCGCGCCGGCGTAGAGTACTTCGGCCGGCTGACCGCCGATTGTGGCCCTTACCGGCAGGGCCGAAAGCGGCGGACCGCCAAGTACAACCTGTCCATCCGTGAGCGGCGGATTCAGCGGGCCCAGACCGGTCGCCCAAACGGAAATGGCGTCGCCGGGACGCGCACGGTTGTTCGACGCGTTCGGCGTGTAGTCCTGGTTCAGCACAGCGCCACTGAACACCGCCGGGCTTGCCGCGACCACCGGAACCCGCCAGGGATTGGTGAGTTCCCCGCGATGCTCCACGACAACTCGGGTCAAGCCGCCGGGTTCGAGACCGAAGGGAGCAACGGCATTGATCTGCCGGCTGGAGACCATCAGCAGCGGAGCGGCGACGCCGTCGAAGGAGACCCTCACGCCGGCGAGCTCGGCGGGCAGACTACCTGCCACGGGCGCGGCGTTCACCGCGACCTCCGGCCCAAACTCGCTACCCCACAAGGTCACGATCGTGCCCGGAGCGATTCCGTACCCTCTGCTCGCCGCCCCGTTGACGACGCTTGCCAGCACGGGCGGCGCTTCGGGGAGGGCCGCGGGCGAGGCGACCGCGCTGAAGATGACGCCTGCCGTGGCGATCCAAATGGCGCCGGCGGACGTGTGGAGTAGCCCGTCGGCCCGGGTGTTGGAAATCGTCCCTCGCGCGTCAATGCGGTCGAGAATGCGTTCCGTCGCATCAGGCTCCAGGACCCTGAGCTGACCGGGTTCCGTCACATACCCGATGTAGAGATTGCCGGCGGGGTCGCGAGTCACCGCGAGTGGCTGGCGGCCGAGAGAAACGGTCTGGATGATTCCGTCGGTGGTGATGCGGCGGACCCGGTCCGCGCCCAGATCCGCCACGTCCACCGTGCCGTCGGCGGCCACCGCAATGGACTTCGGCACAAGCAACTGCGCCATTGTCGCCAGGCCGCCGTCGCCCTGGCTGCCCGGAACACCTGTGCCAGCGTGGGTCGAGATCACCCCTTCCGGATTGATCTTCCGGATCTTGTGGTTGACTGTGTCGGCGATGTAGAGATTGCCGGCGGCGTCGAACGCGACGCCCTCCGGGTTGGCAAGCTCGGCCTCGTTAGCTGGCCCCCCGTCGCCGGCCGCGCCGACCCGCCCCGTGCCCGCGTAGGTTTCAATCGTTCCATCCGGCAGGACGCGGCGAATGCGATGGTTCTGCTGGTCCGCGATATAGAGGTTGCCGCCGACGTCGAAGGCTACGTCGGCGGGATAGGCGAGGCGAGCCTCAGTCGCCGGGCCGCCATCGCCGGTGAATCCCGCCTCCCCGACGCCGGCCACCGTCGAGACAACACCGTTGCGGTCAATCTTGCGGACGCGATGGTTCGTTTCTTCCGCCAGATAGATGCTGCCACCGACGTCCTCGACCATGCCCCGGACGCCAACAAAGCGTGTTCGCTTGAGCGGCAGCCCGTCTGGCGAGCAGCCCGACGTAATGCCGCATCCCGCCACCGTCGTAATGGTCCCGCTCTGGTCCACGCGGCGCAGCCGTCCGTTCAGCGTATCGGCGATCAGCAAATGTCCCTGGGCGTCGAGCGTCACGCCGACCGGGCTGTCTAGCTTCGCCGCCGTGGCCGGTCCGCCGTCGCCATAGTAGCCCTGTTGTCCGTTTCCGGCGACGGTGTGGATGGTCCCGTCCGGGGTGACGACCCGCACCCGGTGGTTCCCGTACTCGGCGATGTAGAGGTTCCCGCCGGAGTCAAGCTTGGCGCCGAACGGCCAGGAGAGCCGAGCGTCGGTCGCGCGGCCGCCGTCTCCGCCGAACCCTTGCTCTCCGGTTCCTGCAACCGTGACCAGCGCCCCGCCGGGTTCCAGTCGCCGGATCCGATGGGCGTAGGGTTCGGCGATGTAGATCGTCCCGTCCCGAGCGACATCGATGTCGTAGGCATCGGTTCCCTCAGCCAGTATGGTGGCTTCCCCGGCCTGTGTCACCCGCCAGACTCGCGGGCCGCTGGCGACGAAGAGGTCGCCGTCCGGGCCAACGGCAATACCGGCGCCGATCACCTCCGTGGGGATCGTGTGAACGATCCCGTCGGGCCCGATGCGCCGAATCGAGCCCCGGATTGCCGGCTGTCCGCGGTATATCTTGTGGTGGCTCGCAACGTACAGGTTGCCGGCGTCGTCGACGTCCAGAGCATAGGGTTCCGTGATGTAGGTGTTGATCGATGGTCCACCGCCGGGGGTGTCCCAGGACCCGAAGCTGGCCGAATAAGGCCCATACTCGCCGTCCGGCGTGACCCGCGACAGTTGTCCTCCGGCGGAGAGATAGAGCGTGCCGTCAGGCGCAGCCGCGACCCGTGACAGTTGCCAAAATGCCCCCAGCTTCGCCGATCCGTACCAGGGAGGGCCCTCCGTACTGGTCAGCGGAGCGACATAGCGAATCTGGGCGCCCAAGAGCCCGGCAGCAGCAGCAAAGAGCGCGACAGTCGCGACACGACAAAATAGTGGATGCATCGGTCTCCCTATTCTGGAAGACCTCGCGACCGCCGTCTCAACTACACCCAGCGTGCGGGCCGCGAGGTCCAAACGAGGCGCCTATCCTCCATGAATCGTGATCTTCCGGCTCAAGCTGCTCCAGAACCAGGCGCCGAACAGGACCAGGAAGACCGCCCAGAAAGTCTCCAGCGCGAACACGCGCCCGATCTCTGCCGGCTCCATCTTGCCGAGGTAAATCATCAGTGGGGTGAAGCCGATGTGCTCAAACGGCAGCAGGCTGGAGATCTGCCGGAAGGGCGGCGGGAACAGTGTCACCGGGACCAGCAGCCCGCTCAGCAGCTCCTGCATCCAAAACTTGGCTCGCAGCAGACCGAGGATCGACTTCAGGCTCACCGCGCAGGTCCCGACAATGAAGTTGAGCGCGGCGACGATCACCACGCTAAAGGCCAAAGCCACCAGAAATCCCGCCAGATGCAGCGGAGAGGCCGGCGCCTCGATCGGGAAGATCAGGCCGATCACCAACCCCGCCGGCACCGTCAGCATCAGGAGCCGGAACGCCGACTCCCCGATGGCGCGCGACACGTAGGTCCACTGCACGCTCACCGGCTTCAGCATCACCAGGCTGATCTTGCCTTCGAGGATGTCCTGGGCCATCTCGCGGTCGATGTTGTTGAAGTACATTGACCGGATCACCCAGCCCACAGCGACGTAGGTAATCATCTCGCTGAAGTCCAGCCCGCCGAACTCAGCGTCGTAGCGGTAAACGGCCTTCCAGATGAAGTAGTAGACCGTGACGTTTATGAGGTAGGTGGCGATCCCTGTGTAATAGCGCAGCCGGAACGCCAGCATGTTCATGAAGCCGATACGGGCGAATTCTGCGTAGATGGCAAGCGCGCCCATCGGCTATCTGCGGGTCCTCTGGGGTTTCTGTGTCTCGGCGGCAGGATCTTCGGCGAGAATCTCCCCGAGATAAATGCGCCGGACCACCTCGTCGATCGGCTGCTCCTCGATGGCGATGTCGCGAACCTCGATCGCGGTCACCACCTGCCGGATCACCTCGGCCGTCGACCACGCGTCGCGCGCGAAGTGCAGGCGGAAGGTCAGCTCGTCCACCTGTTCGCAGCTCACGTCCGGGATGTCGAGCGTTTCGATGGCGGGTACCTGGTCCGGATCCTTGAGCTCCAGCCGCAGCGACTGCTCCGACCAGAGCTTCCGCTTTAGCTCATCCAGGCGCCCGTCGAACAGCAGCCTTCCGTGATCGATGATCATGAGCCTCGCGCACAACTGCTCGATATCCGTGAGGTCGTGCGTGGTGAGCAGCATCGTGGTGCCGAACTTGCGATTCGTCTCGCGCAGGAAGACGCGTATGTTCTCCTTGGCGACGATATCGAGCCCGATGGTCGGCTCGTCGAGAAAGACGAGCGGCGGGTTGTGGATCATGGCCGCGGCCACATCGCACCGCATCCGCTGTCCGAGCGAGAGCTTGCGCACCGGCGTGTGGAGATACTGCCCCAACTCGAGGATCTCGTCGAAGTGCTTCATCCGGGTCTTGTAGTCGGAATCCGAGACCTGGTAGATCTTTTTGAGCAGGCGGAAGCTCTCGACCACCGCAATGTCCCACCAAAGCTGCGTCCGCTGACCGAAGACGACGCCGATGGTCTTCGCATACTCGGACCGGTGCTTCCACGGCGTGAAGCCGTTGGCGAAGACGGTCCCCACGGTGGGAACGAGGATACCGGTGAGCATCTTGATGGTGGTCGACTTGCCCGCCCCATTGGGGCCGATATAGCCGACCATCTCTCCCGGCCGCACCTCGAAGCTGATCCGGTCCACAGCCCGCAGGGTGCGGTAGCGGCGGGTGAACAGATCCTTGATCGCGCCAACTACTCCCTCCCGCCGGTCGAAGGTCCGGAATTCCTTCACCAGATCGTCGACTTCGACAATACCGGGCACGGTCTTATTGTACGGCGAGTGAGGCAGATTCCCCGAATTCCGGGCGGGCGGAGGAAATACTCGGCGTGCCTTTCACTGGGCCAGATGTGAAGCCTTCCGGGAGAATCGAAGGGATAGCCGCTGAAGTTTGACAAAAGCTTACAGAAAGCGACCTCCTTGAAACACCGCCGCGGAGATTGCTAGCCTGAGACCTGCATGGGTGGTGTGTCCACCCCAGTGGCCGGGCCACGTGGACGGAACAAGGAGTCTCCTCAATTTGGTCGACGCCCGAGAAACTCTTCGGCAACATGAGATTCTGCTGATCGGCTCCAACGGCTTCCTGGGCAAGGTCCTGCTGGCGTTGCTTCTCGATCGCTTTCCCGATTTCCGGCGCCTCCACATCCTGATGCGACTCAAGCGCAGGCAGACGCCCGAAGAACGGTTCGAGAAAGAGGTGCTTGGATCTCCAGCACTCGAAGCCGTTGTCGCGCGGCTGGGCGCCGAAGCCATTCGCGACAGGATCACGATCCACGCCGGGGACCTTGGCCGACCCGACTG
>CAYLSS010000121.1:0-8240 GCA_964385765.1 uncultured Solibacteraceae bacterium | reverse complement strand
GATCCGGTGCTCGTGCGGGTACAGGCCGGTCAGCAGCGTCGCGAGACTCGGCCGGCACAGCGCGGTGGTGACATAGCCATTTGGAAACACGGCGCTCGTCTCAGCCAGCCGATCGAGGTGCGGTGTTCTCACAACGCCGTGGCCCATGAAGCCGAAGTCCCGCCAGGCATGGTCGTCGGAAACGATCAGCACGATGTTCGGGGGCTCCGCGGACAGTCTCCCGGCCGCGGAGAGAAGAAAGATGAGAAGAAGCACTGGATATCGCATCATCACCGCTCAGTGTACCCCCTCCGCCGGTCAATCCAAGCGCGCCGCAGCGGCGACAGATCGGCTTCGGATCTGAGGGGTAGTCACGATAGTGAGTGTAGCGGCATCGCCAAACAATCCGGCCGCCGGAGCGGCGGCGGATCCAGGGACGTCTGCAGTGGTCACAGCGCGAGAGATCGGGAGAGATCGAGAGATCGGCGTCCGACCCCGATCTCCCCGATCTCCCCAAGTCGCTGAAAGTCGTTGAAACTGCGAGCGGTTTCTTCTCCAGCCGTGGCCTGTTGTGCTTCTTTGGACGGGCCCGGACCCCGTAGTGCGCTCGGCTCTGGTGACGTTTGCCTTCTCATTCTTTCCGCACGCGGCCAGCAGGAACACTGGCAGGCGTTCGCTGCGGCAGTAGTAGATCACCCGCGCACCACCGCTCTTCCTCCGACCAGCGAGCGCCCATCGGACCTTTCGCACCCCACCAGTCTCCGGAATGATCTCACCTACCTCCGGGGTTTGCGCCGACGAACACTGAACGTCGCGGCATGTTGGTGCTCACGAACCGGGCTGGCGGTCGGACAAGGCGTCGGGAATACTTGATCAGCGCACCGGAGACGTGCCAATTTAGCGGTCGGCCTTCCGGGGGCGCGCCCTACGCGAAGAAATTGCCCATCTTGCGAAACTTCTCATAGCGCTGATCCACCAGGGCTTCTGGTTTCATCCCGCCCAACTCGTCGAACGCCTTCGAGAGCGTTTCGCGAAGCATCTGCGCCGCCTGGTCGTGATCGGTCTGCGCGCCTTCGTTTGGCTCCGGGATGATACCGTCGATGAGACCCAGATGATTGAGGTCGTCCGCTGTCAGGCGGAGCGCGACCGCCGCCTTCTGCGCCTCGCCGGCATCGCGCCAGATAATAGCCGCGCAGCTTTCCGGGGAGATCACGCTGTAGATGGCGTTCTTAAGCATGTAGACCCGGTTCCCGACGCCAAGCGCCAGCGCACCGCCGGAGCCGCCCTCGCCGATGACCACCGAAATGAGTGGGACCTTCAATCGCGCCATCTCCCGGAGATTCACAGCGATCGCCTCAGCCTGGCCGCGCTCTTCGGCATCGATGCCCGGGTAGGCTCCCGGCGTATCGAGCAGTGCCAGAATCGGACGGTTGAACTTCTCGGCCAGCTTCATGATGCGCAAAGACTTGCGATAGCCCTCGGGCTTCGGCATGCCGAAGTTGCGATGCAGCTTCTGCTTTGTGTTTCGACCCTTTTGCTGCGCCACGACCATGACTGGCCGGTTTTCGAAGGACCCCATGCCGGCAACGATGGCCGCATCGTCGCCGAAGCAACGGTCGCCGTGTAGTTCGCAAAATCCGTGGATGAGCCGCTGGATGTAGTCCAGCGAGTGCGGGCGCTCCGGATGACGGGCCAGTTGGACACAACGCCAGACCTGCTCGCGCTCTGCCTCGGCGGCAGCATCGCTGCCAGCGTTGGGGACGGTGCCGGTAGTTTCAGTTTTCATCAGTCTGCGAGAATTTCAATCGACTCCTGACCGCAGATTCGCTCGACTTCGGCGCGAAACTCGCGGTCGGGCCGTACTTTGTCGGCAACATCCAGGATAACCGAGAAGTCGGAGGGCTTTTCAAGCCGCAGCCGTACCTCGGCATCGCCCGGTTTGCGGTGGAAGAGCCCGTGGAGCGCCTTGGCCTTCCGCTCGGCTGCCTGCGACTTCCCAAGTTTGACCCGGATGGAGATCAATCGGGGCAGGTCGACCCGGGCGTTGTCCAGCTCCACGATGTCCTTGATCGAGATCTTGGGCGGTCCGTTTTCCTCCGGCAGCGCGAAGCCCCGGATCAGCACGGCTTTGTCGGGGTGCAGTTCCGGCGCTAGTTGCTCATAGGAAGAAGCAAAGACCATTCCGTCGATCGTCCCCGTCAAATCCTCGATCTGTACGGCGGCCCACGGTTTCCCCTCGCGGTTCCGCTTGCGGACCACGGAATTTAGCACGCCGCACAGCGCGACTTCCTGCCCTTTAGCGAGGCCTGAGAGCTTCGAGCTGTCATGGGTCGCTAACTCCGCGACCTTGTCCCGATACTCGTCGAGCGGATGGCCGCACACGTAAAAGCCGAGCACTTCTTTCTCGCCGGCCATTTTTTCTTTGTCGGACCATTCGGGTACGTTCGGCAGTTCAGGCTCGCTTGCGGCCGAATCCACCATGCCGGCAAAGAGGCCGGCCTGTCCTGTCTGCCGATCCCGCCAGACACGTTGGCCATGCTCTATGGCCTTCTCCACGGCGGCGAACTGCTGGGCGCGCTGCCCAGGGAACGTATCCATGGCGCCGGCACGGATCAGGCTCTCGATCGCGCGCCGATTGACGGCCGTAAGATCGACGGACTCGCAAAAGTGGTAGAGCGAACGGAAGCGGCTCTCCTCGTTGCGAGCCCGGGCGATCGAGTCGACGGCGCCGTGGCCGATATTTTTGACCGCCCCGAGGCCGAAACGGATCGCCTCCCCGTCCGGCGTGAAGTTCCAATCGCTCGAATGGACGTCGGGCGGAAGCACCTTGATGCTCATGTCACGGCACTCGTTGATGTACCTCACGACCTTGGCGGTATTGCCGGTTTCCGAGGTGAGCAGAGCAGACATGAACTCCACCGGATAGTTTGCCTTGAGATAAGCGGTCACGTACGCGAGATAACCATAGGCAGCCGAATGCGACTTGTTGAATCCATAGCCAGCGAACTGAGCCATGAGATCGAAGATCTTCTCGATCTTGTTCTTTGGGAAGCCTCGCTCGGTGGCGTCATTGACGAATCGTACGCGCTGTTCTGCCATCACCTCCTTCTTTTTCTTCCCCATGGCGCGGCGAAGCAGGTCCGCGTCGCCCAGCGAGTATCCGGCCAGGATATTCGAGATCTGCATCACCTGCTCCTGGTACAGGATCACGCCATATGTCTCTTCGAGTACGGGTTTCAGCTCGGGCAGTTCATAAGTAACCTTCTTCCGCCCGTGCTTGCGATCGATGAAATCGTCCACCATGCCGCCCTGAATCGGGCCGGGGCGGTAGAGTGCGTTCAACGCGCAAAGGTCCTCGAGCCGTTCCGGCTCGTAACGACGGAGGATGTCCCGCATCCCATCCGATTCGAACTGAAACACGCCGCTGGTGTGCCCCGAACAGAAAACATCCCTGTAAGTCTTGGCGTCACCGAGCGGAATCTCCTGGAGGTTCAGCTTCTTGTTGCGATGCCTCTCGATGAGCTCGACGCAGTCATGGATGATGGTGAGCGTCGTCAGGCCCAGGAAGTCCATCTTCAGCAGTCCCAGTTGCTCCAGGCCCACCATGTCGTACTGGGTGACGATTTCGTCCTTGTTCGTCTTGTAGAGGGGAACCAGATTGACCAGCGGCTCGGGGGCTATCACCACTCCGGCGGCATGGACCGATGCGTTGCGGCACATACCCTCCAGACGCTGGGCGACTTCCAGCACCTCGCCGACCTGTTTGTCTTCCTTGGCCAGCTTGGCGAGATCGGGCTCTTGTGCGATTGCAGACTTGAGCTTGATGTTGAGGGTCGTCGGGATCAGCTTCGTAATGCGGTCGACGTCAGCGAAGCTCATGTCGAGCACGCGCCCTACGTCCTTGATCGCGGCGCGAGCCCCCAGCGTGCCGAACGTGATGATCTGCGCCACCTGTTCACGACCGTACTTTTCGGTTACGTACTGGATTACCTCGCCCCGGCGATGCGTGCAGAAGTCGATGTCGATGTCAGGCATGCTGACGCGCTCCGGGTTGAGGAACCGCTCGAACAGCAAGCCATACTGCAGCGGATCAATATCCGTGATCCCCATGGCATAGCTGACCAGACTCCCGGCAGCGGATCCGCGCCCGGGGCCCACCGGGACCCCCTTCGACTTGGCGTACCGGATGAAGTCCCACACGATGAGGAAATAGCCGGAGAACTTCATGTTCTGGACAATCCTGATCTCTTTGTCCAGGCGCTCGCCGTACTCGGCCAGGTCACTGCGGAGGCTGCCGGACCGCTGCATCGCCTCCAGGCGCGGGCGAAGGCGCTCGAAACCCTCGCGCGCCACGTACTCGAAATACGTGTCGGTGGTGTGTCCCGCGGGAACCCCGAACTCTGGGAAGGGGTTCTCGACCGTGTCGAGCTTGAGCTGGCAGCGCTGGGCGATTTCCCAGGTGCGGTCCAGCGCTTCGGGAAAGTCGCCGAAGATGGCCAGCATTTCGTCGCGAGTCTTGAGGTAGAAGTCCTCCGTCTGGAAGCGCATTCGCTTCTCATCGCTCATCGTCTTGCCGGTCTGAATGCAGAGCAGGATCTCGTGTGCCCGGGAGTCGCTCTTGCACAGATAGTGGCTGTCATTCGTCGCCACCAGGGGAATGCCGGATTCCTGCGCGAGACGCACCACCTGGGGGATGACAATGCGGTCCTGGTCGAGGTGGTGGTCCTGAATTTCGAGAAAGAAGTTCTCCCTCCCAAACATGTCCTGGTATTCGTAGGCCAGCCTTCGAGCCTGATCGTACTGCTCGTCGAGGATCGACTCGTTGATGTCGCCGCGAAGGCACGCCGAAAGCGCAATGAGGCCGCCGGTGTGCCGGGCGAGGAGATCCTTGTCGATGCGGGGCTTGTAGTAGAAGCCATCGAGATAGCCGGTCGAGACCAGCTTCACGAGGTTGCGATATCCCTCCAGGTTCTCGCACAACAACAAGAAATGGTTGTAGCGGTTGGAATCGTTCTTGACCGTGTGCCCTTGCTGCGAGACGTAGACCTCGCAGCCGATGATCGGGTGTATTCCCCGCTTGCGTGCCTCGCCGTAGAACTTGACCGCGCCGAAAAGGTTGCCGTGATCCGTCATGGCGACAGCCGGCATTCCCTGCTGCTCGACAATCTCCATCATCTGCGAAATCTCGCAGGCTCCATCTAGGAGGGAGTAGTCGGTGTGGTTATGCAGGTGTACAAAAGGCGTGTTCGACATCTCTACTGTGTCCAGTCGGCAATCATTGCCTTCGGGGAGGTGGGCTGCTTCTCAGATTATCACCAGAAGCGGCGGCACGTCGTTCGACCCCCCTGGCAGGTGCGATTCCGTGCGGCCGGTTACCGTAGTTGCGCCAGTTGCTCGGACCGCAGCCTGCGATCCAGATCCGCCTGGATCTGAGCCAGTATGTGGGGATTCCGCAACAGGTTACGGGGGCCCATTCCGGAGTGGTGCTGGTAGAAGAGCTCCACGGCGGCCAGCGCGGTGGCGTAAGCGACCGTTGCGTGTCGTGCGCTGAGCCGCGAGAAGGTCTGGCTGAGCCTGTCGAGACGCGGGAGTTGGCTTGAGCGAACCATCTGCCCGATCAGCGCAACCTCAGCGGCGCCAAGTTTCTCTCCGGCCAGCTTCTGGGCCAGCCCCTCGTGGAGCCAGGCCGGAAAATCGCCGAGCCTGGCCATGCAGGCGTGCACCAGCTCGTGCGCCAGGATCCGCCGGGTTTGTTCGGTTAGGTGGCTCTGATCGGACGCGGCAACGCGGATTCGGCCGTTGTACTGCCCGGCGCTCCATTCGGCCGCGGCCGTGGTCCGCTGATACTCCTCTGGGGTCTGCACGATGGCGACGATCCGTTCATCGACCCTGCATCCTAACTGCTGGGAGATCCGGGAGAACTCCTGCTCAAGCATGGCGACAATCGCCCGCGCTGTCGCGCCGTCCATCTCGTCCCGGTTGTATCGAAGCAGGAATCTGGTTCCGTGAAGGCGCTCTCCGCTTTGATCTTCGCGATCCTCGCGCGCCGCCTGTTCATAGAGCCGCTGCACCGGCGGATTCGGGCGCAGCGCCAGCGACCGCTCCCAATACTCCATCGCACGGCGGATGTCATCACTGCGGTAGGCCGCATAGCCGGCGAGCGACAACAATCCGGCGTCGTCACCACGCAGCCTGACTTCCCGTTCGAGAATGGAGAGCGCCTCGCGCGGTCGGTTGGCGTCAATCAGACGAGCCGCGCGCCCGCCCGCATCGCCGGGCGGAATCGTATCCGCGGCCCGTCGGATCTCCGCAGCAGAACTCTCCATCACCACCGGAGCATCGATCGATGCTCCCGCGCGCCGGGCGGCGTCGAACTCCTCGATACCGGAAATGCCGTTTTCGAAGACATAGCCCTGAAGGGTTTCGCCTCCCGATGTGACATTTACCTTGTAGCAGGCGCCGCCATCGCCGGAAAGAGAGAATCGGATCGTCACCGGGTCGCCCGCCTGAAGCCGCGCGACTACGCGGTCAGAGTGGTCGCAGCCCTCCCGCAGTGGATAGTCGCTGACACTGACTGTATGCGTGGCCAACGCCAAGGATAGGAATGCCGTCAGCCCGCCCATACCCGCATCCTACGGTGAATTCCGTGCCCGGTCTCTCGGGGAAACACCTGATTTCAATCGGTTTCGTCGCTGTGGCCGAGGCTGTCACGCTACACCATCTCACGGAGAACGCCGAATACTGGGTGACCCTGATTTCCAGGTCCCCCGTTTCCGGCCTGTTACTCTGAATCAGGACGGCTTTCTCAGGTATAGTGGCGATATGGTGCGACTGCCGCCGGCTATCGTAGTTCTTGCGTGCGCCGGGATCGTTTCCTGCGGAGGTGAATCTCCCAAGCTGCCCGATGGCTTTGTCGGTTCGGCATCCTGCGAGAGCTGCCACGAGGACTTCTATAAGCTCTGGGCCCCATCGCACCACGGCCTCGCGATGCAACCCTACACGGCGGCGTTTGCCAAAAAAAATCTGCCGGCGAAGGGCGGGGAGGTAGTGATCGGGAAGATCCGCTACCGCATTGAAGCTGGAGGCGACCGGGGCTGGCTGGTCGAAAACGGCCCGGATGGCGAACGCCGCCACCCGATCGAGCATGTAATGGGCGGCAAGAACGTCTACTACTTCCTGACGCCCTACGAACGCGGCCGCTTGCAGACGCTGCCCGTCGCCTTCGACGTTCAGCGCCAGGAATACTTCGACACTGCCGGCAGCGGTGTCCGGCACTTTCCAGACGAGACCGAGGACGCCCCCCTGCACTGGACTGACCGTGCCTACACTTTTAATACCTCCTGCTATAGCTGCCATGTCAGCCAGTTGACGGTCAACTATGACCTTGATGCGGACACCTACCAAACCACCTGGTCCGAACCTGGCATCAACTGCGAGACCTGCCACGGTCCGGCAGGCGAGCATGTGCGCCTCTGCCAGGAATCGGAGGAGGCCTGCAAGGAGGATCCGAAGATTATCCTGACATCGCGGTTCGACGTTGCTCAGACCAACGCGATGTGCGCCCCCTGCCATGCGAAGATGGTCGCCATCAGCGACGACTTCCTTCCCGGTGATCGCTATTTTGACCACTATGATCTGGTCACGCTCGAACACCGCGACTTCTATCCCGACGGCCGTGACCTTGGCGAAAACTACACCTTCACCACCTGGCGCCTGAGCCCGTGCGCGAAGACCGGTGAGCTGGATTGCATGCATTGCCACACGTCGAGCGGCCGATATCGGTTCCATGGCGAGGAGGCGAATAACGCTTGCATGCCGTGCCATTTCGACAAAGTCGGCAATCCCACCGTCCACACCCGTCACGCCGAAGGGAGCGCCGGGAGCCGGTGTGTCTCCTGTCATATGCCGATGACCGAGTTCGCGCGGATGCGACGAAGCGATCACTCCATGCGTCCCCCGGCGCCTGCAGCCACGCTCGAATTCGAGTCACCGAACGCCTGCAACATCTGCCACACAGACCGTGACCCGGAATGGGCCGACAAGATCGTTCGTGAGTGGCGGCAGCGCGACTACCAGGCGCCGATCCTGCACGCCGGCCGGCTGATTGCCGACGCGCGCCAGGAGAAATGGGAGCGCCTCGACGAGATGCTCGCTCTCATCAGAGGTCCCGATCGGGACGAGGTTTTCGCCAATTCGATGGTGCGGCTCCTCCGGAATTGCATGGACGACCGCGTTCTTCCGGCACTACTGGACGCCGTTCG
>CAYLSS010000120.1:3473-8271 GCA_964385765.1 uncultured Solibacteraceae bacterium | reverse complement strand
GGACCTCGGTTTCGTTGGGGTTCACTGGAACGATGCTGTACCCCTGGCGCTGCAAGTACTCCGCAACACCGTGGCTGGGACGGGCCTCCTTGCTGGAGAGGCCCACAACCGCGATGATCCGTGAGGTTTTCAGAAGTTCACTAATCTCGGGAGCCATCGGCAATTCTTTTTATTCTAGAGCAGACAGCGGTGCGCTAGCCGTTCAATCGAAGCAGCCGCCTGAATCGGTCGACTTCCTTGGGTTCCAGCGGGCGAAACTCTCCGGGAGCCAGATCACCGAGGGAAAGAAATCCGATATGCGCGCGGCGGAGCTTCTCGACGAGCAAGCCGAAATGCTGGAACATGAGGCGGACCTGGTTCTGGCGTCCTTCGGTGATCCGGACCTCGTACCAGGGGTTTTTCGCGCGGCGGTAGACGCGGATCCGGGCGGGAGCTGTCCGCCGGCCATGGATCGGGACCCCGGCGGCGAACGCCTTCTCCTGCTCCTGAGAAAGGTAACCGGTCGTTTTTACCAGGTAGGTCTTCTCCAACTTCGTTGCGGGTGACATGATCGCATTGGCGAATTCGCCGTCGTTGGTGAGCAGGAGCAGCCCTTCGCTCGCGTAGTCGAGCCTGCCGACGGGAAACACCCGTTCCCGGATCCGCTTCAGGTAATCCATCACGGTCTTTCGCCCCTCGGGGTCGGAGAGCGTGGTGACGCAGCCTTTGGGTTTGTGGAAGGCGTAGTAAACAAACTCGCGTTCGGGGCGCAGCAGTTTGTCGTCGACCTTGATGTGATCCCGGGCAGGATCGGCCTTGGAGCCGAGTTCGGTGACCACTCTGCCGTTGACCTTGACCCGGCCGGCAACAATGTACTCCTCGGCGCCGCGCCGGCTGGCGATGCCGGCGCGGGCCAGGATTTTCTGTAAGCGCTCCTCAGCCACTAGTCCTCATTCGAGGCGGGACGGCCCGCTTTCCTGTCATCCGCTTCGGACGACCTGGCATCCGAGTGCGGACCTTTCCGTTCGGCGGGCGCGTCTTGGTCATCAGCCGTCTCATTCGGCTCGTCTTCGGAAGGAGATTCGCCGGTGCCGGCGGCGCTGTCCTCGGGCGGTGATGCGTCTTCGGCAGCAGGCTCGGTAAACGGCAGTTCCCCGGATTCCTGGACGGGCTCCTCCTCGGCATCCGACAAGGCGGCCCGGGCCAATTCCTCGAACTCCTTCAGCGTGGGCAGCTCATTCAGGTTCTTCAGGCCGAACTGGACCAGGAACTCCTTAGTGGTTTTGTAGAGGATTGGCTTCCCGATGACATTTTTGCGACCGGCTGTCGCGATCAGCTTCCGGTCAAGGAGAGTTTTCAGCACACCAGCGCCCTGGACGCCCCGGATCTCCATGATTTCCGGAGCGGTGATCGGCTGGCGGTAAGCGATAACGGCCAAGGTTTCAAGCGCGGCCATCGATAGCTTCAGCGGCTTCTGCAGCCTTTTGACAAATGACCGGATAGCCTCGTGATGCTCGGGCTTGGTCGCCATCTTGTAGCCCTCGGCGACCTCGCGGATCGAAACCCCATGTTCTGGGGCATCGTAGTCGGCAACGAGCAAGTCGAGAACCTCCTGCACCCGGTCGACCGGCTGCTCGAGAGCGTCGGCAATCTGTCCGGCGGTCAGTGGATCATCGGTGATATAGACCGCGGCTTCAACGATCGCGCGAAGGCGCGAAGCTTCCGAATCGAACCTTGAGCTTTTCTGCTCGACGGTCAGATCCCCGGCATCGACTCCAGAGGGCTCTTCCACGGCGGGTTCATCGGTTGGAGGTTCCTTGACGGGCGGCGGAGCCGGTGGGGGATCCTCGGGCGGCGGCTCTGACGGCGGCGGCTCTTCAGCCGGCGGTTGGTCCGGCGGCGGCTCGTCCGCAGGTGGTTCCGGGGGACGCTCTGGGAGTTCAGCAGACCCGGAACTATCGGGACTGTCGCCAGGCTGCCCGGCGCCGGCGCGCGGCGTCGAGGATTCGTTGGCTGGGTCGTTCGCCTCCGGCGCCTCGGGGCTATTGGCGGGAGCTTGTGTATCCTTCTCTTCCATTGCGTTCTCTTGCGTCTTCAGGTCTTCAGCCTCGCGGCGGCGGTACTCTGTGGTCCGAGAAGGCGGTATTATCTCCCGGCGGGACCTTCTAGTTATAGCCTTCCTCGATCGCGTTGACGACTTCGTCGGTGGCCAGAAATTCCTCGAAGCCTTTGTGCTTGCGGACCGCGATCTCCCCGAACATCTCTTCCTGAACCACCGCAATGGCCTGCAGCTTGACCATCTCGAGAATCGCGAGAAACATACAAATCAACGCCTTGCGGCTCTTCTGGCGCTCGAACAATTCACGAACCGAGATCATCTCGGACATCGATTTGTCCCGCAGCAGCGACTTGAGGTACATCATCATGTCCGGCACACTGACATCGTCTTGTCCGACCTCGTAGAGCGGCCGGCTTTTGGCCCGTTCGAGGACGGTCTGCAGCGTGTTCACCAAATCAAACAGGGTGACCGCGAGGCCCGGACCATCGTCGTCAGCCAGAAACTCGTCAATTGCCGGGCTCGACCAGGCCGCCTCCTCAACCAGCCGCTTCTGCTGCAGCATCTCGGCGGCGTTTCTGTATTTTTCATGCTCGAGCAGACGATTCACCAACTCGGACCGCGGGTCATCATCCTCACCGTCAGCCTCCACAAGAGCCGGGTCCTTCGGGAGCAGCATCCGCGACTTGATGTGGATCAAGGTCGCCGCCATATACACGAATTCGGCACTCAACTCGATGTTCAGTTCGACCGCCTGCTCCATGTACTGGAGGTATTGAGCGGTGATCTTCGCGATGGGGATGTCATAGATATCGATCCGCTGCTTGCGAATCAGATCGAGCAGGAGGTCGAGCGGTCCCTCATAGTGCTCCAGGTGAATGTTTAACGGCGATGACACTCCATAACACGATAGCATGGGGTCCCGGCCCGGGTGCATCGAACACGTGCAAGCGACTTGATTTTTCAATAGGTTGGAGCACCAAGGACTTGATCTGGGGAGACGGCTGAAGACCCGAGTTGCTGGACGAGCGGCACCTGGAGGCGGAGTTTGTGGCCTCGATCCGCCGCTATCGATCGGAGGGGACATCGGCGAAGATCAATCTCGCACTTTCCGGGCTGCCCGAGTTCCGGGTTCGGCCGGAAACGCCCGGACCGCATCACGGGGCGACGATGCACATCTGCCCGTCGGTCGACTACATCGAGCGCGCCTGGGACGACGCGAAGTACGGCCAGCCGTCGGAACGGCCGCTGTGTGAGATGACGATTCCGACCATCTACTATCCGTCGCTGGCGCCCGAGGGCAGGCACATCATGGGTGTCTTTCTGCAGTATGCGCCCTATACGCTCCGCGGCGGGCACTGGGAGGAGTTGCGGGAACCCTTCGCCGACCGGGTGATCGATCTGATGGAGGAATACATTCCGAATATCCGGTCCATCATCATCGACCGCCAGATCTTGACGCCGCTCGATCTCGAGCGGGTGTTTGGCATCACGGGCGGCAGCATCATCCATGGCGACATGAGCGCCGATCAGCTCTATTTCCTCCGTCCGGTGGCCGGCGCGGCGAGGTATCGGGCGCCGATCAAAGGGCTGTACCTGTGCGGTTCGGGGGCGCATCCCGGAGGCGGTGTGATCGGGGCGCCGGGCTTCAACTGCGCACGGGAGATGCTGAAGGATCGTTAGGACGCCTCGAGTCCCTTTCGCGTGAGGGGCACGGGTTTGAGGTAGGTCAGACTCCGCCAGATCCACTCGAGCGGACCGTAGCCAAAGCATCTCAGCCACAGCACGCTCCAGAGCACCTGGATCGCGTAGATCGCGACGGCCAGGCCAAGGCCGGGGAGTGGGCCGAGTTGGCCGAACCAGCCGAGACCCCAGCCATGGAAGATCCATGTCCCGATTACTGATTGCAGGATGTAATTCGTCAGCGCCATGCGGCCGACATAAGTGAACGGCAGCAGCAGGCGGCGGCCGCGGTCATGCTGGAAGCCCAGCAGAACCACGCCTGCATAGACGAGGCTCAGCGCCGGCGTCCCGAGCGAACTGGCGCACCACGAGACGGCATTCAGCAGGGTGGGATCCATCGGGTTGGCGGTCCCCAGATGGAGGATCGCGACGTAGACGCTCGTGCCGGAAAGTCCGGCGGCGAGCAGCCAGGACAGGCGGCGGCGCAGGTGCGGCAGGAACGGGGCGGGATCCTGAAGAATTCGCTCGCGCCAGACCCAGTAGCCGAACAGGAACAGCCCGAGGACTCGAGCCAGCAGGAAGATGCCCCCGCTATTGAATGAAACCCAGTCAGAGAAGCGCTGCTCCAAAACCTCGCGAAAGCTCCCGTGGAGATAGATTCGCCTGGCGTTCGCGATCGCCTCTTCAGTAGGCACGGAGGGCTCCGGGACAGCAGTTCCGGAGAGCTGAGTCCATGCCACGAAGCCGAGGAAGAAGAGGACCAGGCTCCAGTAAAGTATCAGCGCCCAGGTCAGGGGAGCCTCATCGAACTGCTCCCGGAACGCCAGCAACAGAAGCCCCGCCACAGCATAGATCAGGAGTATGTCTCCCCACCAGATCAGGAAGGCGTGGGCTGCGCCAAAGAGGAGCAGGATAATCATCCGGCGAACGTAGACGCCGGCAAATGGCCCCCCGCGGGCGGATGCACGCTCATACTGAACCGCGAAGCCAAGGCCGAACAGCATCGCGAACAGCGTCAGAAACTTGCCGGTGACGAAGAAGTCGATCGCCGCCTGGGTCAAGCGATCCACGTTGGAATGC
>CAYLSS010000120.1:0-3463 GCA_964385765.1 uncultured Solibacteraceae bacterium | reverse complement strand
GCCACATGAGATCCGGCTGGAAGTAGACTTCCATCGGCGTGCCGAAGCCACGCATGTTGGCAACCAGGATGCCGAGAAGCGCGAGGCCTCGGAGGGCGTCGATCACCCCGATGCGCTTTGGCGGTGGAACAGGCTGCATAATACGTGCCGTGGTGGACGGGGAGACGGCCGGAGATTCAGCCGACAACGGAGTTTTCCGGCTTCCGGCCACCGGCACCTAGAATAGTACCTTGGAGCCGCTCACGCATTCGCTCACGGGATACATGATGAGCCGGGCGGGCCTGCGGGAGTGGTGTCCGCTGGCAACGCCGGTGCTTCTCATGTCGGTGAACGTCCCCGACATCGACTTTGCCAGCATGATCGGGGGCGACGCGGCCATCCTGGAATGGCACCGAGGTCCGACGCACGCGATCTTCTTCGCGGCGCTGATGGCCGCGCTGCCGCTGGCGCCGATGTGGCTGTTCGAACGGGGCCGGATGCTTTGGTGGCGTGCTTATGTCGTTTCGATTCTCGGCGTGCTCAGCCATATCGCGCTCGACTGGACCAATATCTATGGCGTGCGGCTGCTCGAGCCCTTCACTGCGGAGTACTACCACCTCGACATCACCGGCGTGACGGATCTGTGGATGCTTGGCGCGATGGCGGCGGCGGCCGGCTGGTTCGCGATCTCCAGCCTCGTGAGCACGGAGATCGGCGCCCGAAAAACGGGCGGCCGTTCCGTGGCGGCGGGGGTACTGCTCTTTCTCTGCCTGTGGCAGGCGGGCCGGTATTTCCTTCACGAACGGGCGCTTGAGATTCTCGATTCGCGCATCTACGATGGCGAGGTCCCGAGCCGTGTCGCCGCTCTTCCCCACTTTGGAAGCCCGCTCCATTGGACGGGGCTCGTCGAGACCGAGCGCGCATACCGATTGTTCGAGATCGACCTCAGAGACGGCGATTTCGACCCGGCCGGCGGGCAGACTTATTTCAAACCAAGGGAGAGCACGGAAATCGAAATCGCCCGGCAATCGGAAGTGTTCAGCCGCTTTTTGGCCTTCTCTCACTATCCGCTTTGGAGCGTTTTGCCGGTGGCCGAACCGGAAGGAGCCGTCCGCGTCCAGGCAATGGACATGCGCTTCGGCCACCCCGGCGAGGAACGTTTTGTGTCGACGGCGATCATCGACCGATCCGGACGGATTCTTCGATCGTGGTTCCAGTTCGATCCGCCGGGCGGAGGACCGAGGTTCCGGTGATGCGGGCAAATGTTTTGTTCCGCATCGGCTTCCGCTAGAATTCAACCAAGGGTAATCATGGGTACTTCAAACAGCTTCAACGCCGCGGCAACCCTCAGTGTACGGGGACGCGAGTTCTCCATCCATCGGTTGGCGGCCCTGGCCGATGCGGGTGTCGGCAACGTCAGCCGCCTGCCCTACTCGATCAAAGTTCTGCTCGAGAACCTCCTGCGACACGAGGACGGGGTCACGGTCAAGGCCGACGATATCGAATTCGTCACCAAATGGGATCTTCAGCCGGTCACCCAGGAAATCAGCTTCATGCCCGCCAGGGTTCTTCTTCAGGACTTCACGGGCGTCCCCGCGATTGTCGACCTGGCATCGATGCGGGATGCGCTGGAACGCATGGGCGCAGATCCGCGCAAGGCCAATCCGCTGCTGCCGGTGGACCTGGTGATTGACCATTCCGTGCAAGTCGACAAGTTCGGCAGCCTCGATGCCCTGGACTTCAACGCGAGGATTGAGTTCGAGCGCAACCGCGAGCGCTACGAGTTCCTGCGCTGGGGCCAGGCGGCATTCGAGAACTTCCGGGTCGTGCCGCCTGACACAGGCATCGTCCACCAGGTCAATCTCGAGTATCTCGCCAGCGTTGTTTTCCCTCGAGAGGGCAACGGCCCGATTGCCGCCTACCCCGACACACTGGTGGGCACGGACTCTCACACCACCATGATTAACGGGCTCGGCGTGCTGGGCTGGGGTGTCGGGGGCATCGAAGCCGAGGCCTGCATGCTGGGTCAGCCGATCTCGATGCTGCTGCCGTCCGTGGTCGGCTTCAAGCTGACGGGCTCGCTGCCGGAAGGTTCGACGGCGACCGATCTGGTACTGACCGTGACGCAGATACTCCGGCTGAAGGGTGTCGTCGGCAAGTTCGTGGAGTTTTACGGTCCCGGCTTGAGCGCGCTGACCCTGGCTGACCGCGCAACTATCGCCAACATGAGTCCCGAGTATGGAGCGACGGTCGGGTTCTTCCCGGTTGACCACCTGACTCTCGACTACCTGCGTCTCACCGGGCGTTCGGAGGAGCAGGTGGCGCTTGTCGAGGCGTACACGAAGGAGCAGAGTCTCTTCCGCACGGATGATTCACTGGATCCGATCTACTCGGACGGTCTGGAGCTCGATCTCGGGACGGTGGTTCCGTCGCTGGCCGGCCCCAAGCGTCCACAGGACCGCATCGATCTCCCGGCGATGAAGAAGGGATTCCTGGGGCTGCTTGACGGTGAACCGAAGGAGGTGGACATCCAACTCAACGGCGATCAGGCGAAACTGCGCGAGGGGGCGACCGTGATCGCCGCCATTACGAGTTGCACGAATACATCGAACCCGTCGGTCATGATCGCCGCCGGCCTGGTCGCGAAGAAGGCCGTGGAGCGCGGCCTCACCGTGAAACCGTGGGTGAAGACCTCGCTGGCGCCAGGCTCCAAGGTGGTGACGGAGTATCTTCAGGACTCGGGATTGCGGGGTCCTCTGGAGAAGTTGAAGTTCCACCTGGTTGGTTACGGCTGCACCACTTGTATCGGCAATTCCGGGCCGCTCCCGGCGCCCATCGAGGAGGCCGTGACCAAGAACGACATGGTAGTCGCCAGCGTTCTCAGCGGCAACCGGAATTTCGAGGGCCGGGTCAGCCCGCACACGCGCGCCAACTATCTCGCTTCGCCGCCGCTGGTGGTCGCCTATGCGATCGCCGGCCGGGTGGATATCGATCTGCAGAATGAGCCGCTGGCGCAGGATGCGGATGGCGCGGACGTTTATCTTAAGGACATCTGGCCGACGCCCGAGGAGGTCCGAACCGTACTGGAGAAGTCGGTGCGTTCGGAGATGTTCGCCAGCAGCTACGGAAAGGTCTTCGAGGGCGACGAACAGTGGCGGGCCATCAAGATTCCCGAGGGCGCCTCGTACGCCTGGGACGACAACTCGACCTACGTTCAGCGGCCGCCGTTCTTCGATGACATGTCGGAGTCCGGCGCGGGGATCCTGGATATGAGCGGGCTGCGCACCCTGGCGGTGCTTGGTGACACCGTCACCACCGATCACATCTCACCGGCCGGGGTGATACCGGCAGACGGCCCGGCGGGCAGGTATCTGATCTCGAAAGGGGTTCAGCAAAAGGATTTCAACAGCTTCGGCTCGCGGCGCGGCAACCACGAGGTCATGATGCGCGGTACGTTCGCCAACATCCGCATCCGCAACCTGCT
>CAYLSS010000119.1:1161-8302 GCA_964385765.1 uncultured Solibacteraceae bacterium | reverse complement strand
GCCCGATCACCGCTAGATTCACTTGGTTGGCCATGACCAAACATGCTATCCGATTCGGTCCGGCGTCTGGTACTGTCTTTAACAAGAAGGCCACAGGCCGGAAGATCGGAAGGGGCGTTATGAATGAACGTAAGTCGAATCCGCTTTCCCATGTAGATGACTGGGACAATTATGTCCGCCAGCGATATCGTCCGGACCACTCCGAAGAGGAGTTCCGCAACTACGACGACGCGCCGCCGGGGGTCCGGGAGCTTTATCGGCAGAACCACGAGAATCAGACGCTCGCCTTCGTTCAGTCCCGGAAGGAAGAATACGCGCCGGGCAGACGCGGGGGCGTGCCTATGTGGGAGGCGCTCGAGCGGCTGAACGATTTAGTGGACGACAGCGATCCCGACACGGACTTGCCGCAAGTGGCTCATGCTCTGCAGACGGCCGAACGGATCCGCGGGGACGGACATCCGGACTGGATGCAGCTCGTGGGCCTGATCCACGACGCGGGCAAGATGCTTTGCTTTTTCGGCGAGCCGCAGTGGGCGGTGGTGGGCGATACGTTTCCGGTGGGCTGCCGGTGGTCAGAGAAGATCGTGCTGCACGAGTTCTTCCAGGCGAATCCGGATAGCGAGAGGCCCGAACTGCAGACCCGGACGGGCATCTACGAAGAGGGTTGCGGGCTCGACAATGTCCTTCTCTCCTGGGGTCATGACGAGTACATCTACCAGGTGGTGAAGGACTCGAAGCTTCCACTCGAGGGGCTCTACATGCTTCGCTACCATTCGTTCTATCCGTGGCACCGGGAGGGCGAGTACGGATTCCTGATGGACGATCAGGACCGGCGGATGCTGCCGTGGGTGCAGGAGTTCAACAAGTACGATCTGTATTCGAAGAGCGATTCGCCGCCCGACGTGGCGGCGCTGGCCCCCTACTACCAGTCACTCATCGACAAGTACCTGCCGGCCGTGCCGGCGTGGTAAGATTCGCGTTTCGGCTCCGGGAGCTTCTGGGAAACTTCGAGGCGGGTGGGACGCCCGACCGCCGGTGCGAACCGCAAGCCGGCGTCAGGGACCAGGCCGGGTTTCCCAGCGGATGTCTTCGGGGTCCCGCGCACTGATACCCCATGTCGCTCACCGGTACTGACCTGTTTGCTTTTGTCGCGTTCATCGCGCTGGTTGTCGGCGTATCGATGTATGCCTCCCGGCGGGAGAGCAATACCGACGACTACTTCCTGGCGGGACGCAATCTGCGCTGGTGGCTGATCGGCATCTCGCTGATCGCCTCGAACATTTCTTCGGAGCACTTCGTCGGGATGGCCGGCGAAGGATACCAGTTGGGGCTGGCGATCGCCTGCTTCGAATGGCTGGCGGCCATCGCGCTGGTCTTCGTGGCGCTTGTCTTTCTGCCGCGCTTTCTGCGCGCGGGAATCTACACGCTGCCCGAATATCTGGAGTACCGCTATGGAGCGCTGCCGCGCGCACTCATGGCGTTTTACCTGATGGTGGTCTACGTCATTGTCGGGATGGCCGGCGTCCTTTACTCCGGCGCCCTGGCGCTGAACAGCGTCTTCGGACTCGAGCTGACCACCGGCGTCTGGACGATCGGACTGCTGGCCGGCGGCTACACGATCTACGGGGGGCTGAAGGCGGTGGTGTGGTCGGACCTGCTGCAGGGGCTGGCGCTGATCGGCGGCGGCGCTTTGCTGCTCGTGCTGAGCATCCAGGCGACGGGCGGGATCGAAAGCTTCCTCAGCGCCAACGAAGAGCGGCTGCATCTGATGCTGCCGGCCGACCATCCGACGCTGCCGTGGACGATTTATCTGATGGGCGTCTGGGTGCCGCAACTGGCTTATTGGGGACTGAACCAGTTCATCAGCCAGCGGGCCCTGGCGGCCCGAAGCCTCAGCGAGGGACAGAAGGGCGTACTGTTTGCGGCGCTGCTGAAGCTGCTGATGCCGTTTCTGGTGGTGTTCCCCGGAATTGCCGCCTATCAGCTTTACAGCGACCAGGTGACGGTCGGCGACCAGGCCTATCCGTACCTGATGACGCAACTGCTGCCAGTCGGCTTGCGCGGCGTGATGTTCGCCGCTTTATTTGGGGCGGTGATGAGCACGCTCGATTCGATGCTGAACTCGGCGTCCGCCATCTTCACCATCGACATCTACAGCCGTCACATCCGGCGCGAGAAACTGCAGCCGCGGCGGGCGATTCTGATCGGGAGACTCGCGACCGGAGCGTTTGTCGTCTTCGCGTGCCTGCTGGCGCCTCACCTGGCCAACATGGGCGGCATTTACGAATACATGCAGCGCGTGTGGAACTTCATCTGGCCGGGTATTCTGGCGGTCTTCCTGCTGGGAATCGCGGTGCCAAAAGCGCCACCGATCGGCGCCACCCTCGCGTTGCTGCTTTCGCCGCCCGCGTATGGCGGGCTGATGGCGGCGATGGACTACTACTGGAATTCGCAAGCCTATCTGAACGCGGCCGGCGGAGCCTTTCTGTTTGCCTGCGCGGTGCTGGCCTGGTTTGCCTGGCGGCAGCCGCTGAAGGAGCCCCGGATCCTGCCCGTTTCCCAGGCCGTGGACCTGCGTCCCGCCCCTGGAGTGAAGCTGGCGGGGGCGGCGATCATCGGGCTAACCCTCCTGTTGTATGCGATCTTCTGGTAGTGTCGCCGGCCCGACTCAGAACGCGGGCGCGCTTGGCTCCAGGAGGCGGCCGGACAGGCGCCGAACCCGCGCTCGATGACGCGGCGGACCGAACATTTGCGCCTGCCTGGCGAACTGATATCCGAACTGTCTGAAGCGATCCGGGGGCGCGGGATGAACCGCTCAGTCCGTGTTGTCCTCGTACTCCTCGGAGGGATCGATGGATTCGACGATGTCGATGACCATGCCGGCGGGATCCTTGACCATAAAGTGTTTCTGGCCCCATTCCTCCACAGTGACCGGCAGCAGGATGGGCACATCGCTGTCTTCGAGCTTTTCAAACTCCCATTCCACGTCGTCGACCTCGAACGAGTAAACCATGCCCGCACCCGAATACGGCCCGCGCAGGAACTCCGGTTGTGAGGGATGATCGGGCTGCAGGAAGCCCAACTGAATCCCGCTGTCGGTGACCAGATGGATATACCAGTCAGCTTCAAAGGCAACCTCAAAGCCAAAGAGTTCGGTATAGAAGTCGCGGCACTCGGTGAGATTCTCGGTCGTGACAACTGGGAAGAAGTCGTTCGGCCTGATAATCAATGCATTCTCCTCGGTCGTGGAAACCCACAATCTGAACTCGACCTCCCATTATCGCCCCGAGCGACGGTTTCGGGTAAAGGCCGTGGGCAGTTGCGGCTAGAAGCGGAATCGAATGACAAGTTGCACGGATCGCGCGCCGCCGGTTTGCAGGAGCGGCGTCAGTCCGGAACCCGGGCTCCCTGTGCCCAGCATCAGGTTGAGAGTAGAGAGCGATTCCCCGAACAGGGGACTGGTGAGAAAACGTTCGGGATCGCCGAAGTTCGGGCGGTTGAACAGATTAAAGACCTCCAGGCGAAACAGCAGCGAGTGCCGGTCGCTCAGCGGGAACTGCCGCCGGAGGGACAAGTCGATCTGGCGCATACCGAAGCCTCGAATGGCATTCCGCCCGAGGCTGCCCTGGACGAATCCCGATGCGGGCGCGAACGCATTCTCGTTCAGGCGGCGTCCGCCCGCGGCCGCGGGATCGTCCACCCAGACCGGCTGCCCGGCGACCATATTGGGCCGGAAAGCGTTGGCGAAGCTGAGTCCGTTGGAGAACTCGGAGTTGAGGACGGCGATAGGAAAACCGGTTCGAGCGCGGAAGATGCCATCGACACTCCAGCCGCGCAACAGGCGATCGGGGAACGAACCGTCGAGCCGAGGTTCGGTCTCGTAGGTGAGGGCGGCATTGAGAGACTGGCGCACATCGAAGTCCGACGGTCCGCGATCCAGATCGGCGTTGAGTCCGGTACCGACGCGGTGCAGCAGAGAGTCGCTGGAGCTGTTGTCGATCGAGTGCGACCAGGTGTATGAGGCAAGAGCCTGGACGCCCTTCGTCATCGGCCGGCGGTACTGGACCTGCAAGCCGTGGTAGTCGGATTCGCCATGGTTGGTGGCCAAAGCCAGCCAGAAGGTGCCGGTACCTTCGCGAAGACCAAACTCGCGGCGCAGGAGGCGGCGTCCGGTCGATCCCACATAGCTCGCCGAGAGCACGTCCCGGTCGATGAGCCGCCGCTCGACGGTCACGTTCCACTGGTTGACCTTCGGCAGGCGGAGGTTCGGAGCGAACCCGAAGCTCATCAGGGTGGAGAAGGGCGCGTTCTTGCCGTTCGAGAACTGCGTCAGGCTGAAGGGGCCGCCATTCACGAGGTCAGTACCAATGCTCAGCGCGGAGTCGAAGAACCGGCCCCATCCGCCCCGGACCACGGTCCGCCCGTCGCTCGAAAGGCGATAGGCGATGCCGATGCGTGGAGCGAGGTTGACCACGTTCGGACCCCAGCGGGGCGGAAAGTCCTCCGCCACCAGCGGGTCGGTCACGGTGCTGGGATCTTCATAGCGGGGATCGCGCGCATATTCCCAGCGCAGTCCAAAATTGGCCGTGAGACGCGGGTGAATGCGCCAGGTGTCCTGGGCGAACGCCGACAGCTCACTGAGGATGCTACCGACGCTCCGCGCCTGGGACCGGGCCACCCACAAGTTGCGCCGGTAGTTCAGGTCATCGAAGTTCTCGGCGATCACGCTGATGCTCTCGGTCCGGTCATTCCGCTGCGGAACGTAGCGGCGGAAGTCGGCGCCGATGCGGAGCTGATGAGAACCCAGCGACACGACGGCCATGGGCAGCAGATGCCATTGATTTTGCTGCTGATCGCCTTCCACGCCCGAGACAACCGAGCCCACGCCGGCAATGGACAATCGAAGCAGGTAGTCGCAAGGATCGGTGCGGAAGAGGAATTCCGGCACGGAATTCAGGGCGCACGGCGCGCTGAGCGTCTGGTTCTGCGGATGCCAGATGGATTCGCCCGCGGAACTCGAACGGTTCATCCTGAACTCGAGCACGGCCGCCGAGCTCACCCTGTAGCTGGCTCCGAGGGTCAGGCTGTCGGAGCGGATGGAAAGATCGTTCACCTGTGTCGCGGTGAATTCATTGACCGACCGGGTGAAGCTATAGCGGCCGAAGGTGGTCAACCGCGAGGTGGGGGCATGGTCGAGCCGGATGCTCGCGACATCGAGGCGAGAGTCGCGGTCATACTGCCCTCTCCATTCGGCCAGGTTCGGACCGAGCGCCTGGCCGTTGGGCAGCGGGAAGAGACCGAGCGCCGGCTGGGCCCAATCCGGAGCTCCTTGCCGGGCCTGCTCGGTGGGCGCCGGCGATTGCCAGGCGAACGGTTCCTGCAGCCGCATCCCCTCATAGGACAGGAAAAAAAAGGCGCGATTCCGCTTCAAAGGTCCCCCGAAGGTCGCGCCGAAGTCGTTTACCGCCAGCGGCGAATCGTTCACGCCGTGGCGGTTGGAAAACCAGTTGTTCGCGTCCAGGACCCCCCGGCGGAGGTAGGAGAACGCCGAACCGTGAAACTCGTTCGATCCGGATCGGCTCGACAGCAGAACCTGCGCGCCGGGCAGCTTGCCGAACTCCGGCGCCGAGGTCGAGGTCTGCACGCGGAACTCCTCGAGCGCTTCGAGCGACACGAGGCCGTGAAGGCTGCCGATAGCAGTCATTCCCGGCAGCGACCCGCCGGTGGACCGGGCCGGAAGGCCCCCGCCGCTGACGCCGGTGTTGGCGCTGACGCCGTCCACCATGAAGTAGTTGGCATTCGGACGCTGCCCGCTGGTGCTGAATTGGCCGGCTTCGCCACGGGTAGCCGCGGTGACCACTGTTCCCGGAGCAAATTCAAGCAGGCTGAGCAACCCGCGGCCATTAAGGGGGAGCTTTTCGATCCGATCCCGGTCAATCAGTGTGCCGACCGACGCGTCGTGGCTATTGATGAGCGCAGGGGACCCGGTCACGGTGATCGCCTCCGGCACGGTACCGAGCGGCAGAGTGAAATCGAGGCGCCCTGGCTGGGCTGCGTCCAGCTTTACGCCGAAGCGGATGAGAGTGCGGAATCCGTCTTTGCGGACCGTGATCTTGTAGAGCCCCGGCTGGAGCGAAGCGACTGCATACCAACCGTTATTCCGGGACCTGGTCAGCCGGCGGAAACCGGTTTCCTGGCTTACCACGGTGACGGATGCGTTGGGGATGGCGGCGCCCGAGGGATCGAGGATGAGGCCGGCGACGTGAGTGTGCTGCTGGGCGGGCAAGACCGCGCAGCCGAGTAGACAGGCGATCAAGAGGCGAAACAGTGGCTGAATCCCCATGTGCCTGGCACTCACTCCATTGAGTTCCGAACGTAACCGGTAGCGCGGGCGCGCAGCCTAACGAGACCCGCCAGCGTTCGAACCGGAAGCTCCGTTGGCGACAGACTGGTTGCCGCCCCTCCCAGCATAGCAGCGAGAAGCTTCTCCACGGCACTTGCTTCCTGGAACAATTCCTCCGTGGCCGCCTGCCAGTCGGAAGATGGCTGCGGGGCCGGGACTTCCGGAAGAACTCCATCCGCGGCGGAGAGCAGGGGCGTCCGGCACTCCTCTTCCAGCGTGGCCGCGAGTCCGGCGACCGCGACCGCGTGCTCGCGCCGCAGCCGTTTGAGGCGCCGCCGCTCGCCGGCGCTAAGTTGCTCCTCGGTCTCCGGAGGGAACCGGGCGGCGACGCGCCGCAGCGCGTGGATTCGGGACATCAGCTCATCGCTCACCGCGAGCATTTCATCGGCGAACCCCTGGTAGGCGGCGGGGCCTCCGATGTTTTGCTGGATCTCGGCCTGCAGCCCGCCAGGCCCTGCCGCTTCCACGGGCTCTTCGGCGGATACCCGGCCTGACGGCATCGGGGGAGCAGCGGGAGCGTTGAAGCGCACCGCGACCTGGGGCACGCCGGTCAGTTCGGCGTGGATCTGTTCCCCAACTTCCTGGCTGACACCCACACCGGTGACGAGGACCTGTCCTTCGGTCCGGGTAACCTCGACCGGCTCACCCAGATCGGCGCCGAGCCTCCGAAGCACTTCGAAAACACGGAGTTCCTCGCTGGCCGTCGCCGGCTGGACGGCTTGCACCGGCTCAGGAGTT
>CAYLSS010000119.1:0-1151 GCA_964385765.1 uncultured Solibacteraceae bacterium | reverse complement strand
GCGGCGCGGCCGTGGCGACCTCGACCCGCGGCTCCGCCGTCTCCGGCGCCGGCTCCAACCCCTTCAGCTCTACGGTTTGGCGATCACCGAAGCAAAGAGAGGCCGCAACCGGCTGCAGTTCCTCCACCGTCAACCGGAGGGTCGCTTCGGTGAGGGCGCTGGAGGCAGTCGTAGTCCGGATCTGGTACTGCGTCCGCCGGGGGGTCCGCTGGTCCTGAATCGTGAGCACCTCATCCTGTTTTTCGGCAAGAGTTTCGCGCCAGGCGGCGAAGGAACGAGCGCTCAGCGGATCGGCCCAACTGTAGTTCGCCTCCTCGAAAAGCGGCCGCAGGGTATTGAGGGTGCGCTCCTCCTCCGGCGACATGAAGCTGGTGGCCTCCGGCCCATCGCCAACCGGTCGAATCACGGCCGTATCTCCAACGCGGAGCTCGATGCGACGCCCATCCGCCGAGCGCGATTCCGCCGCCCGGGTGGCGTTTTCGAGCAGTTCGGCGGCCCGCACGGAGGGCGCATTCCGCAGATGGTCCACCACCAGCGCCACGATGACGATCACGGCGACCGCAGTGGTGATCTGCCGCGGCCGCAACGAAGCCTGCAGGGACTCCCGACAGCGGGTCAACCAGGACTGATGCTGCCGCTCCTCATCCATCTGCTTCATCTTCAGATGAAGGTCGCACCAGCGCGCCGGCGGCTCCGGCAGGCCCGGATGCAACTCGTTTTCGCGGTAGTGGACGCAATCGGCGATTGTTTTCTGGATTTCGTCCAGTTCGGTCCGGCACTTCCAGCAGCGCGCCAGATGAACCCGAATTCGTTTGGCTTCCCGCCCGGAGACCTCGCCGTCGGCGTAGCGCAAGAGGTCGCCGTCACTCGGGTGGCCGCTAATCAGCCTTTTCATGACTCAACCTCCTCAAACGGTTCATGGCCCGGCGCATGAACTCTCCGACGGCGGAAGCGCTGATGCCGAGCACCTCGGCTATCTCCGAATACCGCAGCCCTTCCAACCTGAGAAAGAGACATCGTTTCTGGCGCTCCGACAGGTTTTCGATCGCGCGATGAAAACGCTCGCGTTTCTCGTGATCGAGCACCTTCGTTTCGGCGGATACTTCGGAGGCGACCAGACGTATTCGCCGGGCATCAGGTAACAGATCGCA
>CAYLSS010000118.1:7857-8321 GCA_964385765.1 uncultured Solibacteraceae bacterium | reverse complement strand
GGCGCTCAGTTCGCGTGCCAGTGAAGGGCTGAGGTACGCATCCCGTCCTCCGGGCCCTGTCTGCTCGACCCCGTGGAACCGCCAGAAGCGGTCGTCAACGCCATAAACCTGAACCCGCGAGGCGAGCCGGCCGGTCGGCTGATGGCGCGCGACACCCTCGAGCCGGATGATCGGGACGGCGCCATCGAACGCCTCCGCCAGCTCCTCGCGAAAAAGGTTGGCCGCGCCGATGACCGTTCCTGTGTTGCCCAGCCGCTCGATCACCAGGTTGCGCAAGCTCGTCCGAACCGACTGTCCCACGAGCAGCGCGCCTGCAAGCACCGACACCGCCACGGTCACGCCCGCGACCACGGCAAGATTGGTGCGCCCGTAATAGATCAGGCTGCGACGAATGAGCGTGCCGGCGGTCATCATCTATTGAATGCGTTGCAGATGCCCGCTGGTGAGCTCGAAGCGCATCGGCA
>CAYLSS010000118.1:0-7847 GCA_964385765.1 uncultured Solibacteraceae bacterium | reverse complement strand
ACGCTCACCAAGACGAGCACTATGGGTAACGACTATTAGGATTGACTGTTGCTGCTCATGAAGGCGGAGCAGCAGATCGGCGACGGTATCGGCGGATTCGCGGTCGAGGTTGCCGGTGGGTTCGTCGCAGAGGACGAGCCGCGGCTGGCGAATGAGCGCGCGGGCAATGGCGACGCGCTGCTTCTCACCGCCGGAGAGCTCGGCGGGGCGATGAGCGAGCCGGTCAGCGAGCCCGACAGCATCGAGAAGCTCGCGGGCGCGGGATTCGGCGCCGCCGTCGGCTTCGCCGGCCATCGTCGGTACCAGAACGTTCTCCAATACCGAGCATTGCGGAAGCAGCGAGTGGTCCTGGAAAACGAATCCGACCTGGGAGTTGCGGAACGCGGCCAGTTCGCCTTCGGCCAGTGTGAACGGATCGGTCCCCCCGAGCGACACGCTCCCGGAGGTTGGCGGATCGAGCGCCCCGAGGATGTACAGCAGCGAGCTCTTCCCGCTACCTGACGGTCCCATGACGGATGCAGCATCGCCGGATTCGAGCCGGAAATCGACCCCTTCCAGCACTTTCAGCGCCCCCCGCGGCGTCGGGTATTCCTTGCTGAGATTGTGGACTTCCAGCATGGCCACCTCTTGCCTTTACCAGCATAACGGGATTCATGAATAGCGATGCTCTAGACTGGAGAATCAGATGACGGACGCGGAACTGCAGGGATTGCTGACGGATCTGGAGTCTGACCGGGCGGAACGCAAGTCGTCCTTCGCAGCAAGGGACAGGATCTGCCAAGCCGTCTGCGCCTTTACTAACGACCTTCCAGGACACGAACAACCAGGTGTGCTATTCATCGGCGCCAACGATGATGGGACGTGCGCTGGGCTCTCCGTTACCGACGAGTTGCTGCGCTCGTTAGCAGGACTCCAGACCGACTCCGAGATCCTGCCGATGCCGTCACTGCAGGTACAGAAGCGGGTAGTAAGCGGCTGCGAGTTGGCGGTTGTGGTGGTTCAGCCCGCGGACGCACCGCCCGTGCGGTATAGGGGGCGCACGTGGATTCGCATCGGACCAAGACGCGGCATCGCGACCACGGACGAGGAGCGCCAGCTCAGCGAAAAGCGCCGCGCCCGCGATCTGCCATTCGACCTGCGGCCGATCCCCTCGGCTACCTTGGACGATCTGGACCTGGATCTGTTCCGGCGAACATATCTGCCTTCCGCTCTGGCTCCCGATATCCTCGAGAAGAATGCTCGCACCGAAGAGACGCGGCTCAGCTCGATGCGGTTTGCCACGCCGCCTCCCGAGAGTACTCCCACGGTCGTCGGGCTGCTGGTGACCGGGAGCGACCCGCTGAGATACATCCCAGGCGCGTATGTTCAGTTTTTGCGATTCGATGGTGAGGAACTCACTGACGCGATCACGGACCGTGCGGAGATCAGCGGGGCGCTGCCGGAAATGTTGCGCCAGCTCGACGATAAGCTGAAGGCCAATATCACAATGGCGGTCGATTTGGAATCTGTTCCGGAAGTGCAAAGACCGGATTATCCGATGGTGGCTCTTCGCCAGATCGTGTTCAATGCGATTCTCCATCGCAACTACGAGACGACCCATGCTCCGGTGCGCCTCTACTGGTTTCGTCGTCGAATCGAGGTACACAGCCCTGGCGGGCCGTACGGTCAAGTGACGCGGGCGAATTTCGGCCAGCCGGGAATCACGGACTATCGGAACCCGCACTTGGCCGAGGCCATGCGGAACCTTGGATATGTGCAGCGGTTTGGTGTAGGTATTCCGACAGCTCGCGCCGAACTGGAGAAGAACGGGAATCCGCCTCTGGAGTTCGATGTCCAGGATGCTTTTGTGTTGACGATTCTGCGGAGGAGGCCGTGAGCGTTCCGGTAATTGCGTTCTTCAATAACAAGGGAGGTGTTGGCAAGACGTCGCTTGTCTATCACCTGACCTGGATGTTCTCGGACCTAGGGACACCGGTGATCGCGGCTGACTTGGACCCACAAGCGAATCTGACAGCGGCCTTCCTGGATGAGGAACAAGTGGAACAACTGTGGACCCGAGAACCGCGTCCCACTGTTTACGAAGCAATCCGTCCCCTGATCACAGGATACGGGGGCTTGGGTGAGGCGCATGTCGAGAAGGTGACGGAAAACGCAGGTCTTGTGATCGGCGACCTGGAACTTTCGAGATTTGAGGCCGACCTGTCCAACGAATGGAACCAACTGTCCTCTCGCTCAGCAGAACGAGCCTACAACTTCACCTCGGTCTTCTGGCGATTGGCGCAGAGTGCTGCGCAACGGCATCAAGCCGAGTTCGTGCTCATGGACCTCGGTCCGAATCTCGGCGCAATCAACCGTTCCGCCTTGATCGGGGCCGACTACCTGGTGGTCCCCCTTGCTCCTGACCTCTTCTCTCTCCAGGGGCTCCGCAATCTCGGCCCGACGTTCGATGAATGGCGAGAAACGTGGTCTGGTGGCTCGAGTGCCAGGCTGAAGTTGCCTTTTGATCTGCCTCCCGGGAAGATCCACCCGATCGGATACGTTGTCCTGCAGCATGCGGAACGACTCTCTCGTCCAACGATCGCCTACAAGAAATGGGCTGACCGAATTCCGGACGAGTATCGTCGCCACATTCTGGGTTCTGAAGAGGCAACTTCATACACGATCAACGACGACCCTGAGAATCTTGCCTCACTCAAACACTACCGCAGCCTGATGCCGATGGCCCAGGAAGCCCGGAAGCCGATCTTCCACCTCCGTCCAGCGGATGGAGCGATCGGGGCGCACGCGAAGTCGGTCCACGACGCCTACGGTGATTTCAAACGTCTGGCTCTGCGGATCGGGGAGCGAGCCGGCATACAGGTTCCGTCCACCGTCTAACTCTCAGCGACTTTGTTCACCGCCTTCGGCGAGCGCTGATACTCTAGCCTGGAAAATCGGATGACGGCGGGGCGATGGAGCCCAAGTAGATGTGTGGCTGGCTTTGCACCGTCGAATCCCCCTAAGGAGTCGCGATGAGCATCCCCGTCATTGCGTTTTTCAGCAATAGGACTGGCGTTGGTACGACGTTCCTGACTTATCACCTGATGTGCATGTTCTCGGATCTCGGCAACCGGGTGATCGCCGCCGATCTCGATCCGCAAGCAGGCCTGACGGTGCTGGTGTTCGATCGGAACCACCTGGAAAGTCTACGAGAACGCTTGTCACAAGCGACCATATCCAGCGCTATCCGGCCGTTGTTCGACGAGTCCGGCAATCTGGGCGAAGCACACGTCGAGCCGGTGACCGGCAGCGCCGCGATGGTGTAGGGCGATCCCCATCTGTCAGAGTTCGAAACCGACCTCGCATGAAGCAGCTTCGCCGACCGTCGCTCACGATCCCCACAGCCTCGCGGTCTTGAAACACCACCGCAGCCTGATGCCGATGGCGCAGAAAGCCCGGAAGCCGACCTTCCACCTGCGTCCAGCCGACGGAGCGATCGGGGCGCACGCGCAGTCGGTCCAGGATGCCTATGGCGATTTCAAACGCCTGGCGCTGCGGCTCGCGGAGCGAGCCGGCATACAGCAACCCTCTCGTAAGTCAGAAAACCGGCGGCGCAACGGTTAGTAGTAACCCCGCCGAGACCTGATTCTCCTCGGCGGACCGCGACCCGCCGTCTGCTGAGATCAGCGGCCAGTCAATCCCGGCCTCCGGCATGCCTTGTGAGATCCGATTGCGCTGTCGTATCATGCCTGACAACGATGCAACGCAGAGGTTTCTTAACTTCCTCGCTGGCGGCCGGCATGGCGCCGGCGTTCCTGGGCAGCCAGAATCGCACCAAGTACCGTACCGCGCTCATCGGTACCGGATGGTGGGGGATGAACATTCTTCGCGAGGCCATCAAGACCAGGGAGTGTGCAGTGGTTGGCATGGCCGACGTCGACGCAAACCAACTGGATCCGGCCGCGGCCGAAGTTGAAAAGATGTCGGGTGACCAGCCGCGGCGCTACCGGGATTACCGTGACCTGCTCGCCAAAGAGGATGTGGACATCGTCATTGTCGCCACGCCGGATCACTGGCACGCCCTGACGATGATTGCCGCGGTCGAGAAAGGGGCGCATGTTTACGTCGAAAAGCCGATCGGGCACACGATTCTCGAAGGCCGGGCCATGGTGAATGCCGCCCGTGACGCCGGCCGCGTTGTGCAAGTCGGCACCCACCGCCGCGTCTCGCCTCATAACGTTAGCGGCATGCAGTTTCTCAAGAGCGGCGGCGCCGGCAAAATCGGCATGATTCGCTGCTTCGTCCACTCCGCCGGTGGGCCGGGAGAAAAGACGCCGCCGGAAGAACCGCCCGCCGGCCTCGACTGGGACATGTGGTGCGGTCCCGCTCCCCTGGTTCCCTATAGCAAGGCAATCCACCCTCGCTCGTGGCGGAACTTCCTGCAATTCGCCAACGGAACTCTGGCCGACTGGGGCATTCACTGGCTCGACCAGGTACTCTGGTGGACCGAGGAGAAATGGCCGAAGAAGGTCTCCTCAACCGGCGGCCGGTGGATCAGGGAAGACTCCACCAATGCGCCCGACACTCAGGTGGCCTACTACGACTTCGATACCTTCTCCTGCGTCTGGGAGCACCGCCACTACGGCGGCAACAACGCCGAGAAGCACCCTCTTGGCGCCTATTTTTATGGGACAAAGGGCACGTTCCACATGGGTTGGCGGGACGGCTGGACATTTTATCCGGCCAAACGAGGCGAACCCGTCCAGCACCAGGACCCCACGCTGCGTATGCCGGACCACCAGAACATCCCCGAGCTATTCGCTGACTTCCTGGAGTCCATCAAGGACAAGAAGCGCCCGGTCTGCGATATCGAGATCGGTCACCACTCGACCAACTGCTCTTTGCTGGGCATGTTGTCCTGGAAGCTCGGCCGGTCTATCGAATGGGACGGCTCGAAAGAACAATGCGTCGGCGACGAAGAGGCCAACCAGCTCTTGCGGCGCGATTACCGGGGCGAGTGGCAATACCCCGAGGTGTAATTCGTCCTACAGCGCAACCACTCCGTTGCGGTCCGCCGAGTCGTAGCTCGAAAAGACCAGCTTTACGGTCTTGAGGTTGTCGGCGCCCGTTGTCTCGGCCTCTCCCTTGCCCTGCAGCGCCTGGAGCAGGTTCGCCTGGCAGGGGACAATACTCGAATGGATCACGTCGTAGGCCGGGTCGGCCCAGTCGTACCGCGGCGGGGCGTGGCGTTTGAGGTGAGTCCCTGAAGCGGTGGTGACCCGAATCCAGAAGTCCGGCCCCAACTCGGCTGAACCCTGGTCTCCCTCGACGAATATGTAAGTCTCCGGAAACCGGTCCCGCTCCAGGTAGTTCTCGGCGTAGGCCATCTGAACCAGCACCGTGGCCGAATCCATTTCGAGCATGATCGTGGCCACATCCTCACCCTGTATGTCTTTGTGGACCTTGCGAGTCTGGCAGTACAGAGTCTTCGCCTCGCCGAACAGGAACCGTGCAAGATCCAGGGTGTGGCTGCCGAGATCGGTGATGATGAACTGCTCGAGTTCCTTCAGAAATGGCTGGTTCCGGAATACCGGGAAACCCGAGTTAAAGTCGATTCGGCCGCGGAACGGCCGGCCGATCACGCCGGAGCCAAGCACCTGCTGGAACTCGCGGATCGGTGTCTGCCAGCGGAAATTCTCGTTTACGAGCAGTTGGACGCCGGCTTCCCGACAGGCTTTTACCATGCCCTCCGCAATCTTGTAGTCTGGCGCGAGCGGCTTCTGGCAGACGGCGGACAGCTTGTGGCTCGCCGCCAGGTGCACCATCGGCGCATGTGAGTCCACGTCGCACACGACGTCCACGAAGTCCAGGTCTTGCTGTTCGCGCAGCATCTCCTCTGGATCGTCATAGACCGCCGGAATCTCGAGGTCGGTCGCCAGACGCTCGGCCTTCGACCGGTTGGGGTCGCAGATGGCCACGCACCGCACGCCATCCAGCTCTCGCCAGCCCGATAGCTGGAATCGAGCCCAGAATCCCGCGCCAAGAGCGGCAAACTTCAGATCACTCATTTTGTTCCTCCTCCAGCCTCACTTCGCGAGAAGAAAACTCCGCAGGTAGCCGATGCTCTCGACCACCCAGGCGTCCTCCTTGCGAATCGTTTCCTCTACCACGCTCTCCGGCGGCGGCCATAGCTCCAGAATTGCGTTGGCATCGGCATTGTGGCGTCGTACCTCGCCGAGCAGCCAGGGGACGTCGAGACATCCCTTTCCGGCGGGCCGGCCTTCGATCACGAACCCCATGTTGTGCTCCGCCCGCCGGATCGTGAACTCCTTGACGTGAAGGTTCACCACATACGGACCCAGGCGTTCAACTACGATCTCCGGACCCTCGAGCGCTCCAAACGAGTTCACCGTGTCCAGGCAGATGCCCACACGCGCGCTGCCGGTTCCCTCCAGGATCTGGATGAACTGGCCGGTCTTGAACCGATCATGGTTTTCGATCGCCAGCGTGACTCCGGCTACTTCATACTCCGGCAGTATGCCGCGCAGGATTGCGATCGTTTCGTCGACGCCGGGCCGGTGATCGCCGCGATCAATCACCGTGCGGACGATTGGTGATCCGAAGTGCCGGGCGAGTTGCAGGTAGCGATAGAGAATATCGGGCGCGATCCCCCGCGTTCCCACTTCTACGGCCATTGACCGGGCCGTCGCCTCCGCGCGAAGCTTCTCGATCCGATCCTCCGGCAACTGGTCGAGCGGTATGTTGTCGGCGATTTGTACTCGCCGGACGCCAAGCTCATCGGCACGGCGCAGGAAGGCGAACGCGTCCATCGGCTTCGCGACCGGGTATCCCGAGACGCCGATCGCCCATGCGTAGGCGTATGTGCCAAGCCCCAGCTCCATCGCTCAGCCAACCTGATCCAGCCGGGCATAGGCGTAGGGCATCAATGCGACCGGGATCACATCGCCTGACACGTCCACCAGGTTGCCTCCTCCCTTACGGTACGGTTCGGCCTCGCGCATGGCGTACTCAGCGTTGTACTCATCGAGCAGGCGCATCCGCCACCGGCCGGCGAGGCCGGGAGCCTCCACTCGCACGTACTGCACATGACCAGTCAGGTTGGCCGCCAAAACGCGCTGTCTTCCAGCCAGCCGCAGCATCATCCCGGCCACGGCCAGCGGTTCGCTCGAGGTAACGGGAATCACCTTGCCGCCGCCGAACTCCTGGATGTCGGCGACCACATGGTAGAGCGGGTACACCGCTCCCGGGAGCGAAGGGAACAGCTCGGGTTGCGGCGATCCACCATCAAGTTCCATCACCCCTCGCCAGCCGGTTGTTTCGTAGATCGTTACACTGTCCACGCCACTTTCGCCAAGTGCCTGCAGGCTTCCTACTGTCCAGTCGGCGCCGAAGAGCGACATCTGGCGAACGTCGACCGTCGATGGAAGCTCATCCGGAGCCGGTTCAGCCGCCTCGCCGGTGGCTACCGGGTTGAATTGCTGTCTGAGAGTGATGGCGGAGACGGCCAGTTTGGCCGAACCCGTGAACGTACGTGCCGTGCGGACCGTCGCTCGAAGGCCGGCGAAAGTCTCCACGAGGCTGGCGTTGTCGAAGGCGTGCACCTGCGGATTGGCTGCGTAGCAGACAATCTCGCCCGGCTTCTCGGGACGGTTGCGATTGAGTTCGGTGAAGTTACTGATAGAGCCGCCGCCAATCGGTCCTTTTAGATACCGGCGAGCCAGCGAAAGCCAGCGCTCGCCGGTCGCGGGTTCGTCAACGTGAAAGATCAGCCATCGGACAACCTCCGGTTTCGCCTCGTCCGCCATCGCGGCCAGCTCGAGCACCGCCTGAAGCGTCGTCGTCTGGCC
>CAYLSS010000117.1:6175-8352 GCA_964385765.1 uncultured Solibacteraceae bacterium | reverse complement strand
GCTCGCTGCGTACTCGAAGACCAGCTCATCGAGGACCTTCCGCTGCTGGGAGGAAAGTTTGCCGGCTTCCAGACCGCCGGTTTGGCTCTCCTCGAGGAAGGCTTTCGGTCCGGTGCCGGACAAAATGTCCGGATAGGCCTTTTCGGCAACCAGCGCAGCTCGCACTTGGGCGTCATCGAGCGATTTCACCAACCGCCGCGCCAGATCCTCCTCCCTGGGCAGCGTTCGACGACCTTTCCGCGGCCCCTCCGGAATCTCCCGTGGATTGGCGCCGAAGAAACTCGGCGCACCGGCCAGCTTCCCGTCGACGACGGAGTAGTGAAGGCTCAGATGATGGCCTTCGATTCGGTAGCCCCAGGCCCGATCGGAGGCCGGATCACCGAAGATGCTGAAGTGGTACTTGAGCGGGTCCCGGCGCTCGCCGCTGTCGCCCTCGAGCTCCCGCAGAACCCCCTCCAGGCTCATGATGGTTCGCGCCTTGGCGTAGCCTTCGCGACTCAGTCCGGCGCTCAACAGCGCACCAGCCAGGTGTCGCTGCTCAGGGGTCATCTCGCGCAAGGTTAGTCCGGGCCGCGGATGACCGAAACGCTTCTGGACATCGGGTGACGGGATGAAGTGCCAGAACGTGCGATGATCGGCGTACAGGTCGAACGCGACCCCCGTCCGCTGTTCGGGAGTGAGGGAAGCAAGGAACTCGCTCGCTGCCCGTGTCATTGCGGCCGCGGTCGCGACACGGCGGTCAGCATAGACAAGCGACAAGAGAACGCCAGCCACCAATGCCAGGCGCACATAGCCCAGTTTCATTTCAAACCCCTCCCCATAAAATGCGATATGGACCGAATTCAGGGTCCGGCTAGAATGGTAACTCGCGCTGCGACACGCTTGCAGGCTTGGCCGAGTTTTTCAGGAAGGTGTACGGGTTTACCGGGTTGCCCCCCATGCGGACCTCGTAATGGAGGTGGGTGCCGGTTGTACGTCCGGTGTTACCGACGCGACCAACGATCTGGCCGCGGCGAACCTCTTGTCCGGCAATCACCTCGATCTTGTTGAGGTGGCCATAGTAGGTGTCGATGCCGCCGCCGTGGTCGATCACAACCAGCCGTCCGTAGTTTCCGGCCCACTGGGCTCTGATGACGATCCCGTCACCCGCTGCAACGACCGGGTGGTTCCTGGGAGCGGTGATATCGACACCCGGGTGGAACGAAGTGAAACCGGTCATCGGGTCCGAGCGCTTTCCGAAGTAGCTGCTAAAACGACCGTTGATGGGCCACAACGTCGGCTTGGCGTTCTTTCGCCATGCGCGTGGGTACTTCCGCGAGAAGATCGAGAAGTTCGCGCTCTTCAGGAAGTCGTACTGCTCGAGAGTCTCCCCGTAGCTGGGTACCAGGGACCCTTCGGAGGCAATATCGCTCGGCCCTTCCAGCGTCTGCTTGATCCCGTAGGCAAGAGAGACTTCGGTGGCAAACAACTGCAGGGAAGCCAGTTGGTCGCTCTTGTGTGTCGTTTCTCTCTGGAGAGCCTGGTAGCGTTCCCGCAGCGAATCGAATTCACTGCGCAAGTGATTGTAGTCGGCCACTTTCCAGGCCATGCGGAGGTAGCTGCCGACAAAGCCGGTAACAGTGATGCCGCCGACCAGGGCTAGCGCCAGAACGATATACACCAGCTTGTGCGGAACGTGGAAACGGCGCAAACGTCCATGGAGTGTGTGCGCAAGCACTACTACGAAATAATGCTGCTTCATTCGCAGTCCCTGCCCGTAAAGGACTCAGCGGTTCTGCGGCTCCATCGATGGGCGCCAACAGAAGAGTTCAGGACACGGATTTCCGCCCATGACAAAACCACCAAGTTAAGCTACCAGCTTCATCCGTCCCCTGTCAAGGCCGCCGGCTTTTTTTGCTTTTTGTTTTTTGCGCGAATCTCCCGCAGATATGTCTGCAGTGTCAGTTGTGGCCGATGTATCCGTCGTCTTGGGTGGTCAGTTGATCAACGGCTGGAACTTGCCGGAAGAGGTGAAACGCACTTATCTGGAAGTGACGGGTTGAGGTCGAGGTCTTTTGCACGTCGCTGGGCCGGTGTATAGTCTGTGACGTATGAAACTTGTCCAGCCGCTTCTTTTTCTTCTCGTCGTGGCGCCGGCACAGGCTCAGGACAGCACGCGAGCCGGGCGGTTCACGGTC
>CAYLSS010000117.1:0-6165 GCA_964385765.1 uncultured Solibacteraceae bacterium | reverse complement strand
GGGGTGTCGTCGTGGCCGATGATCACGCTGTGGTCGAGCATCCGACGCTTCACAATCTCGGGTTCGAGTGGTCGATTGCCGGTGATGAGAATCGAAACGCATCGGTGTCGGTCGAGTTCCGGCGGGCCGGGGAGTCCGGGTGGCGGGAGGCGCTGTCGCTCGTGCGCATCGGGGGCGAGCGGGTGTTTCGCGAGCGCGAGCATCTCGACTATACCGTTCCGGACGGGTTCGCCGGCAGCATCTTGAATTTGCAGGCCGGGACTGAGTATGAGTGCCGCTTCGAATTGATCGATCCCGACGGCGCGACAGGCCAGACGACACAAGTGGTGCGGGTCCGGACGCGCACCGAGCCGCAGCCTTACGAAGGGGGTCGCGTGCTGCACGTCTATCCGCCCTCTCACGAAGGGGAGAAGCTGGAACCGAATTTCTCCAGCCTGCTTCACGCCTATTACGGCGCCGGGCTCGGCGATTGGAGCGTGGTATGGGAGCGGCGGGCTCAGCCCGGCGACACGATTCTCATGCATGCCGGCCTATATCGAAACGAACGTCTCGATTACGTCGACGAGATGATGACCCCGTTCGACGGGACCATGTGGCTCACGCTCAAGGGTACACCGGAGAAGCCGATCACGATCAAGGCCGCGGGGGACGGCGAGGTGGTCATCGACGGAGCGGGCAACCACCGGCTCTTCGACGTGACGGCGTCGGCGCATCACATCTTCGATGGCCTTACGTTCCGCAACACCGACGTCGCGATTTTCGCCGGGATGAAAGAGGTGCTGGGCGCGGTGGGCCTGACCGTCAGGAACTGCCGTTTCGAGGACATCGGCTTCGGTGTCTGGACCGAGTATGCCGGATCGAGCGACTTCTATATCGCCGATAACATCTTTCTGGGGCGTCCGGAGCAACGCAACTTACTGGTCGGGTGGACCGGGAAGTGGTGGAGGAGCGCCGGACCCTATGGATCGCACGAAGTCCGGAGCTACTATGCGATCAAGGTCTACGGTCCGGGGCACGTGATCGCACACAATGCGGTGGCCTATTTCCACGACGGGATCGGGATCTCGACGTATGGAACGCCGGAGCAGGATCCGGAGCGACGCGCCTCATCCATCGACATCTACAACAACGACATACACTTGTCAGGGGATGACTTCATCGAGACAGACGGCGGGGTACACAATATACGCGTTTACAATAACCGGGGCGTGAATGCGGCGCATGGAGGCTACAGCGCGCAGCCGGTGTTCGGGGGTCCGGCCTATTTCATCCGGAACGTTCTGTACCACGTACCGAGCGGGGTGGCGTTCAAGTTCTCGGCCAAGGCGGCCGGTCTTTTCGCGTGGCACAACACGCTCATCAGCGAACAGACGGCGGGCGATCCGGCGGCCAATCTGCACTACCGCAACAACCTGTTCCTAGGGCGGGACGCACCGGGGCGCGGGGTGATGCGGTGGGCCAATGCCACCGAAGCCTTTAGTTCCGACTACAACGGCTACCGGCCAAACAAGGGTGTCGAGGAGCAGTACCGGTGGCTCGCTCCGGATGGTGGCGGGAGCATGTACAGACCGGAGCGCGGCGACTGGAAGAGTTACCCGACGTTAGAACAGTTCCGCGCCGCTACCGGTCAGGAGGGTCACGGCGTCGAGGTCGACTATGACATCTTCGAGGAGATGACGGCGCCGGATGTTTCGAAGCCGCATACTGTGTATCACGCAGAGGATCTGAACTTCCGCTTGAGGGCCGATAGCAAGGCGGTGGATGCCGGGGTGCGGATCCCGACGGTCAATGATGATTTCGCGGGGGAGGGGCCGGACCTGGGCGCATTGGAAACCGGACGTCCCTCGCCGCACTATGGTCCGCGTTGGCTGGAGGGCGAGCCGTTCTACCGGTGAGGAACAGCAAAAGCCTGATAGAGACCGCGTTCGAGAGCCGCTCGTCGCGCCCAAACGGCGTGTTGACACGTGATCGGCAAGTGGCGGCGCCCCTGAGAGGATGTATTCTTGAGGCAGGGCGGCGGAGGAGAAAAGATGAAATACGCGGTATTTGGCGCCACCGGAGCTGTTGGTAAATCTCTTGTCCCTCTGCTGGCGGAGAAGAAGGAACGGTTTCGGGTGGTAGGGCGTTCGAAACAGCGCTTGCGTCAGAGCTTTGGAGTGCATGAGCCGCTTGTCGAGTACTGTGCGGCGGACTTGAGCGTACCGGAAGAGGCCCGATCGGCGGCCGAGGGAGTGGACACGATCTTCTACCTGGTTGGTGTGCCCTATACCCAGTTCAAGGAGCATCCGAGACTGAGCCGGATCGCGCTCGATGCGGCCATCGCGGCCGGGGTCCGTCGATTTGTTCATGTGAGCACCGTGTATCCCTACGGCAAGCCGGAGCGGGAATTAGTGGACGAGTCGCATCCGCGAAACCCAAACTCGTTCAAGGGAAGGATGCGGAAGGAGCAGGAAGATCTGGTATTTGCCGCCGACGGAAAGAACGGCATGCGGACCACCATCCTCCGTCCGCCGGATTTCTACGGTTCGAATGCCAAGCTGAGCTATGTATACTCGATCTTCGAGGCGGCGTTGAAGAACAGAACGGCGGAGGTGATCGGTCCCATCGACACGCCTCATGAATTCATCTACGTTCCGGATCTGGCGGCCACACTGCTGGCGCTCTCGGAAAAAGACGAGGCGTATGGAGAGCCCTGGAACGTGGCCGGGCCCGGCCTGATCACCACGCGACGATTTGCGGAGCTTGTTTTCGAGGGCGCCGGACAACAGCCGCGGCTGCGAATGGCAAACAAGCTGATGTTGCGCGTGCTGGGAATCTTCAAGCCCTTTCTTCGCGAGGTCGCGGAGATGCACTACCTTTGGACGACGCCGGTCAAACTGGATGATAGTCGGTTGCGAGCCCTTCTCCCGGACTTAGTACAAACTTCTTATGAAGAAGGAATTCAAGAGACGCTGCGTATCATGCGTGAACGCGGCGATGCTGCGAAGGAATAGTTCTCTCCGCTCTGCCCTGGAGAGAAAGTCGCGCTGAAACAAGGGGACAGTGCGCTTAGAAGCGGAACGTGTAGTTCAGCTTAAGGCGGGCGTTGGCCAGGACGGCCTGCAGTTGCTCGAAGCGATCGAAGGTCTGGTATTGCCAGGCGTGGTTGACGACGAAGAAAAGTTCGTTGCCTGGGTGAATGAGCCAGCGCAGGCGGCTTTGGAGGCCGAGATTCCGAGTGTCGGTATCGTACTGCACAAAGTTAGCGAGTGTAAGGTTGGGATTGAAGGAATAGTCAAACCGTAAGAGCGCGAGTCGGGTCCGGAAGGAACCTTCAGCGAGCCGGACCCAGTATTGCTGGAGCTCGAACGAAGTAGTAAGGTGGCGATCCTTCCGCCAGATGACAGCCGGCGTCAACTGCCGGCTATCGCCTGAGAAGAACCCGCCGGTCTCCGCGGTGAGGAGGATTGAGAAAGCCCGGTTTTGCGCGGATTCCACATTCAGGGCGTGCCGGTGGAAGAAGTATCTACCAGGCGGAATTGCAATGCCGTCGCGGATCTCGAAGGGGACGAAAAGGCGTTCGAGGGTGGGAGTCCACTGATACCCGATTTGGTCGCCCGAGTTGAATTCCACTTTGAGCGGGGTGGTCCGGTAAGTTCGCGTCTCGATCTGCTCGTGAACCAGGTTATACCAGCTTGTGTAGTAAAAGCTGAAGGTGATCTGGCGGATGTTGCCGAAGTCCGGACGCGGGCGATAGTTACTGCCCATAGCCGATTCGAGGGCCCCGACGCGAGGCATGAAGCCGAGACCGGGATTATAGTTTTGGCCGATGCGCCGCCGCCGGTACCAAACGTACACCAGGTCATTCGGGTAGACGATCTCGCCGCCCCAGAAGGCGTCCTTCCCGTCCGCGCCGGGCGTCCTAGTTTTCGAAAGGTAGAGCAGCGAGCGGAAGTTCTTGCCGGAGTCGAACAGGTTGGCGGTGGCAATCTTCATGTCGGCGCCGATCTGCCGGTTCTCTGTCAGACCGGTTGGTTCACCGCTCGTGAACAGGCCGCCGATATAGGACTGCGACCAGAAGTTCTTCTTCACCCGGCCGACGAAGAAGTTGGTGGCCGGCGCGATCTCCGAACGGCGAGTCTGCACGTCCATGATCCCGACATCGAAGCTGCCGACGCGGCCGGTTACTTTCTGGCCGAACTGGATGGGCACTTCCTCCCCGTTCAACAACCCGATGCGGCGGGAAAAGTACGGGGTGAAGGTCCGGGTGCCGGGACCGGCCGCGAACTCGAAGATGCCGGAGTCTTCGAGGAAGAAGGTGCGCTTCTCCGGAAAGAGCAACGGGAAGCGCGTCAGGTTGATCTGGCGCGCATCCACTTCGGTCTCGGCGAAATCGGTGTTGATGGAAGTGCTCGAGACGAGGTTCGGAGTGATGCGGTAGAAAATATCAACGCCGGCGTCGCGCGCGACCTCGTGGCGCGGGTCGCGTTGGACGTCCCGGCTGTACCCGCCGAGACCCCAGGGCTTGATGTCGAGGCCGATACCCTGTGTCATATCCTCGAAACCCCCAAGGTCGCCGGCGCGGGCCACCAGGTGAAACTCGCTATCGAGATTCGGCGACGTCCAGCGGGATTCCTCTCGGACGCGGGAGATGCGGCGCGCGATGTTGAAGCCCCACACGGGGGTCTTGTTACTGAAGGCGAGCGTCTTAAAGGGGATCTCGAATTCGGCGGTCCAGCCGTTGTTATCCACGTGCGCCCTGACGAGCCACATGCCGTCCCAGTTGAGATTGGTGCGGTTGTTGTCGGAGATGGTGCCGTCGACCATCACGCCCGCGGGATTCGTCGCGAAGAAGTAGGCGTTGCTGCGATCGTGAAACGTGTCGAGCAGGAACTGAATGGAGTCGTCGAAGGCAAGATCGCTGTCGCGTCGCATTTGGGTGGCGCGCAGTTCGCGGGGAGAGCGGTCATGGCAGCGGATGCCGACATAGAATGAGTCCTGGTTATAGACGATCCGGACGTCGGTGGCTTCGCTCGCCGGCTCGCCGGGAGCGGGCTCCTGCTGGATGAGCGCCCCGATGGGAACGGCCTCGGACCAGACCGCGTCGTCGAGAAGACCGTCGACGCGGACATCGGCGGTGATCCGGAGAGCGGCCGCCTCTCTCACGGGCGGCTGCTGCGACGCCGGACACGGGTGGAGCAGCAAGACAGCGGTGAGCAGCAGGACTCCCGAAGCGCGAGACACAAGCGCCCATCGTATCCGATGCGGGAACGGCAAACCGCCGGCATTTTCCAAGATGCCCGCGCAAAGGGTTATGATGAGTGTGCGAATAGGCAATTTTGATCCGAACCTGTTCCAGGAAGTGCCATGAAGTCTCTATCGATTCGCCCTTTTTTGCTCCTGACGCTCATGACCGCAGCCCTAGTCAGCCAGGCGCCGGCGGCTGAACGGCCCAATGTTCTGTGGATCTATCTGGAAGACGTCAGCGGCTGGTTCAGCAGCTACGGCGATGAGCTGATCGAGACACCTAACATCGATTCTCTCGCATCGCAGGGTATTCGTTTCACGCGCTTCTATACACCGGCGGGTGTCTGTTCTCCGACGCGGTCGGCCATCGTGACCGGGATGATGCAGACTACCATCGGCGCGCACAACCATCGCAGCTCCCGCGCGGAGTTTCGCGGCGAGAGCATGGGCAACTACGATCGGAACGTTTTGCCGGAGCACGTGGTCCCGCTTCCAAAGCGATTCCGGCAGGCGGGCTACTGGACGTTCAACGAGGGCGGCAAGGACGACTACAACTTCGAGTGGAGCAAAGAAGAATTCTATGATTTCGAGCGCAGCAAGGGAGGTTGGGGACCGCCTTCGCTGGTTGCCGGTGACTGCTGGAGAGATAAAAAAGAAGGACAGCCATTCTTCGGCCAGGTCCATCTCGGGGGCGGCAAGCTCAGCTACAACGTGGCTCCCAAGGTGGTCGACCGCGCCAAGGTACCGGTGCCGCCTTACTATCCCGACATTCCGGAGGTGCGGGAGGAGATCGCCCACCACTACGATTGTCTCCTGAAGACCGATGAACAGGTGGGAGAAGTGATCGCGGCCCTGAAGCGGGACGGCTTCTACGACAACACGGTGATCTTTCTGTTCAGTGATCACGGGATGAAACTGCACCGCCACAAGCAGTTTCTC
>CAYLSS010000116.1:0-8373 GCA_964385765.1 uncultured Solibacteraceae bacterium | reverse complement strand
AAGACCGGCGTGCGGACCCGCAGCCAGCTTGTGCGTGTGGTCCTCGAACACTATCGCGACCAGATCTAGTTGGCGGGCGTCTTGCAACCGGCGTCGGTTCATATCGCGCTTCCAGACTATCGCAAAGCCTTGGCGGTTCCCTGGCCGGCGACAGTGGCCGGCCGGGGCGGGTTACGCGGTCGCAACCTGAGATACGATGTCGGTAATTCCTCGATGATTTCCTCCTGGAAACGGCGCTACATCGAATTCAGGTTCCGTTCCAATGCTCTATGGGCACGCTTTCTCCGTTATGGCTCCAATGCGTACCGCCGGCGGGAGGCTCAAGAACTGGAGCATTTTTCGGCCGCTCACTCGGGCAGCTATGACGACAAGGGCATGGAGCCCGCCCCGCAGGTATGGGAGGAGATGCAGGAGCGCGCCGCCTCACTCATTCGCCGCGCCACCGGCCACGACATTGTCGGCTACCTCGTCGACAGGGCCCGCATTCGCGAGGATGCCCGCATGCTCTCTCTGGGCTCCGGTCCCGGGGGGCTCGAGTTCCTCGTCTCCCGGCAAGCGCCTTCATTAGCAATTCACTGCCTGGATCTGAATCCGCAGCTTCTTGAAGCCGGGCGGCGCCGCGCCGCGATGGAAGAGCTCCGCATCGAGTTTGGCCGGGCCGACCTCAATGATGTCGAGCTGCCGGAAAACGAGTATGACATCATCTTCTGCCACGCATCGTTGCACCATGTCCTCGAAATCGAGTCCCTCGCTGCTCGGATGCGCCGGGCTCTGCGCCAGAATGGCGAACTCGTTGTCGTTGATCTTCTGACACGCGACGGCTACCGGATGTGGCCCGAGAACCGGAACCTGGCACAGAGGATCTGGAAGACACTTCCCGAACGCTACCGCCTGAATCATACGGGCTACTACCCGGAGAAACGCCTGGACCGCGAAATCTGGGAGCAGGACACTCGCTCTTCCGGAATGGAATGCCTGCGCCCCGAAGCTGTGCTGCCCGCACTGCGGGACCACTTCACGCCCGTTCACTATGTCTCCTACTTCGGTCTCTGCCGCCGCTTCTTCGACCCCATGTACGGTCCCAACTACGATCTGTCACGGCCATTGGATCGGGCCATCGTCGACTGGATTTGGGAACTGGACTGTCACCTGGTTCAAAACAGACAACTGCGGCCGGAGACCTTTTTTGGGGCTTTTCGATAGCTGAACGAGATATGTGAATTCTCCCTTCTGCTGTATACTGCCGCTATCTGGGGGCTTACCGTTGAAGTACCCGAGCATTTGATGGCCTTTCTCGAGACGATCTGATGGCAGGCACGAATCATAGTCCTCGCCCGGAAGAAGCAAGACGGCATCTGGAGAAAATCCTTACCAGTGAGCCGTTCCGCCAGTCGCCGCGATTATCGTCCTTTCTCGGATACGTCGTTAACCGGGCGATCGAGGGCAAGCACGACGAAATCAGCGAGTACGCGATCGCCATCGACGTGTTTGGCAGGGATGACTCATTCGATTCACGGGTCGACTCGATTGTGCGTGTTTCCGCCAGGCAGCTTCGAACAAAGCTGGCGCGCTACTACGAAACGGAAGGCGCCGATGACCGGATTGAGATTCGAATCCCAACGCCGGGCTACGCGCCGGTCTTGGTGGCAAAGGATAAACGCGGCAGCCCGGGCGTCGCTGCCGTGGTGGGAGTCATTCTGGCGCTGGCCGCCGCCGCGGCCTTGGTCGGCTGGACGGTCACGCGGCCGGGGCACGGGAGCGCAAACCAACCAGTCATCGCCGTGCTCCCTTTGCGGGCCCTGTCACCGGAGCCGGCGGACCAATTGTTCGGGGAATCCCTGACCGAAGAAATCACCACCAGACTGGCCGGGCTGGAGGGAGTTTCCGTCATATCGCACACGGCTGGCCTCGCCGGCAAAAATCCCATCCCGCTCGATTATCTCTTGGAGGGCGCAGTCGCACGCTCAGAGATGCGCATGCGTCTGACTGCGCGCCTCACTACAGCGGGTGGCCAACGGCTGGCATGGGGCGAGAGCTTTGAGCGAACGCTGGACGATCCACTGACAGCACAGCGGGAACTGTCCCGGAAAGTGGCCGCCGCCGTTGCGGCCACTCTGAACGCACGTCAGGAAGGCGCTGCGGACCAACCGGCCCGGGCAGCGGTGCCGCAAACCTATCTTCTCGGCAAGGCGCTGATGCACCAATGGACTCCGGAGAGCCTTGGCAGGAGCGCTGAGTACTTCGCGCAGGCCATGGAAGCCAATCCGGACTTTGCCCCGGCGTATGCCGGCTATGCCATGACGTTGCGGATTCTCTCCTTCATGGCGCCGGGAGCGCAAAATGAACCGCTGCGGCGGGCGCGAGAAGCTGCCGAGCGGGCGGTCGCGCTCGACGACACGCTCGCCGAAGCCCATGCCTCGCTGGGGGGGAGCGAAGTGTTCGATCACCGCTGGGAGAAGGGCGAACGGCGGTTTCAAAAGGCTATTGAGCTCGATCCCGGCTACGCGCTGGCACGGCATATGTACGCTCTGCTCTGCCTGGTCCCGCTCGGCCGCTTGGAAGAAGCGGAGCAGCAAATGCGGAAGGCCATCGAGCTCCAGCCTCTGTCCGTCTCGAGCCGTCTCGGCCTGGCGCATATCTTGTACTTCCGTGGCCGCCACGACGAGGCAATCCGCCAACTCGAGCACACCCAGGAACTCGGGCCGAATTCGCCGACCCTCCACCGATTCCTTGGCCAGGTCTATCTGGCGCTGGAACGCCAACAGCAGGCGATTGATTCCCTTCGGCTGGCACACCAGATGACGAACGCGCCCACCGATCTCGGGCTGCTGGCGCACGCCCATGGCGTGGCTGGCCATGAGAACGAGGTGCGGCAGATTCTGCAGAGCTTGCGGTCCAACTACGACGCGGAATCCAGATCGCCCTGGAGCCTCGCGGCCGCTCACGCCGGGATCGGAAACGATGCGCAGGCGCTTCGCTACCTGCGCGCGGCCTGCGAGCGCCGTGACGCATGGGCCTTGTCCGCCCCGGTGGACCCCATGTTCGATCGCCTGCGCGCCCTGCCAGGGTTTCAGGATGTACGGACGGCGCTCGGGCTGCCCCAGCCACACGGCGCTTCTAAATGAAGGACTTAGCATCCTCTTATCGTCCGAGTTAACCTCCTTCTAACCCTCGGTTCACCCTCCTTCACTTGTCCTGCCTCCAACGCTTCCGCCATTCTGCCCTTGACAGCAACAACACATCCAAGGAGGTACATGATGCAAAATTGGACTCGATTCACCACACTCGTTTTGTTCGGCGTAGCGGCAGGCTTCGCGGCGTCTCACGACTGCAAAACATCGGACTTTGCCGGCAAGTACGCGTTTCAGTCATTCGGCTACGACGTGCGAAGTCAGCCGCCCAGCCCTCAAGCGATATCGGGAATCCTCGAGCCTGACGGCGCCGGTGGGTTTCTTTCCTGGGATCAAGCCGTCGCCTTTCTCGGGCAGCCGGGCCCCGCAAAGGTGGTCGTCCATAGCAATCTGCTGGAGGACGCCAAGGCGGCCGGTTCGGAATTGCGCTATGAAGTGACGCCGAACTGCCAGATGAGAATCTTCGGCTCAATCCAGACGCCGCTCGGGCCCACTCCGGTGAACTTGGTGGGCGGCCTGGCCGATGGAGGCCGCAAGGCGTTGCTCCAGTTAGGGGCGCCGTTTGCGATCGGAACCTGGACCGCACAACGCGCGGAGCGGATCACGCGCCGCCTTTCAGAATCCAGTAGGGTTCCGTATTGGAGATGCGAACCTTGATACTGCTGATGGCGGTCACCGGGCTCCTCGCGCAGGAGCCCTTCGACCCAACGAGACTTGGGACCATCCTAAAGAAATCTCGCCAATCCGCCGATTCCTGCGAGACAGAAAGGGCTCAGCTCAATGCCGCTCTACATCGTCTACCTTGCCGCCTATCTTCTTGGCGGCGTTGTCGCAGCTTCCGTGATCCTGCTTGCGGGGTATCTTTGGGGCGCTTTTGCCGGACTGCAGGCCCGCGTCGAGCACTCCCCGAAGTGGAAGACTTATTTGCTGGTCCTGCTACCGCCGGCTGCTCTCGCGGCGGCCTTTCTGGCCGATAGTGACCTGTCCCGCTTCGCTGTGCAAGTGTTTCTCGCCCTCGCGGCGCCCGCCTTTATCGGAGCCTGCCTCAGGTACAATCGTCACCGGAACGGCTACTCCTCGGTATAGCAGCGGTCTCGTGAGCAAGGCTCGCCCCTCGGCCAAATCCCTCAGAACTCGGGCAGGTTGCGCACGATGGAGTCCGTGGTGCCGCCTCCTGGCAACCTGACGGAATGGACCGTCCGCCATTCCTCGTCCTTCGCACCGATGTATCGAGCATCGTCCTGTTCGGCCCCCATGAGGATCACGGTAATGCCGAGATCCGGATATTCGAGCGCCCGGTACTGGCGTTCACTCGAGTTGGGCCTCCAGCGGTCGTCGGCCGGTTCTCCGAGCTTACGAACCACTGCGAAGTAATCATCCGCTCCGGTCAGCCCGACTTCGGCCTGCAGCACCGCCTCATAATTAATCCGGCCGCCGGTTTCACGGCCACGAGTGATGAAAACAGCGAGGACCGCCGCGAGGACGAACACCGCCAGGCAGGCTACGATCAGTTGTCCGATACGCTGTTCCGCCTTCGAACCCTTGCTCTTCGGCTTGGGCGGCGGCGGAGTGAGAGCGCCCGGGACCGGAGCCGGCGCACCGACGCCGGGCATCTCCACCACCCGCCGGCGGTGCGGAACGAGCATTCCTCCTTTGTAGACCAGTTCCTGAATCAGGCCCACGATCATCACCGGCTTTTCGACCTGAGAGATCTCGCCCAAGTATCGTCGCGGCATCCACAGATCGCTGCCGGTTTTTACGTTTCGGATCCGCAATTCGGACCATGATTGCTCCTCATAGACCCACTCGTTGTGCTCGACATTAAGGATCGGAGGGTAGAAGGAGAATGGCCGGCCAGCGAACCTCTCAAGATCGACGGGCATGAATCGCTATCATCTTAGCGTAGGGGCGTCGCGGCAGGTCCGGCGGTTACGGGCTGCCCAACCCCAAAGGGATCATCCGTATGCAGCATAACCTGACATTTCTCCTGACTGGAATCGCGGTCGCGATGCTGTGCGCCTGCGGGCCTGTGGAACGCCCGGACCTCCGGCCGAATATTGTCCTGATTCTCGCCGACGATATCGGGTATTCCGACATCGGCTCCTACGGCGGGGAAATCGCCACGCCGACCCTGGACCAACTGGCCGACTCCGGGCTGCGCTTCAGCCGGTTCTATGCCAACAACATGTGCCTCCCCACGCGTGCCTCGCTGCTCACCGGCGTCTACAGCGACATAGCCCAGGACGGCGGTACGCTACGCGCCGACGCCGTCACCGTGGCCGAAATCCTTGGAACATCCGGGTACGCAACCTATATGGCCGGCAAATGGCACCTCTCGAGGGAGCGCGCCTTTGAAGAACTGCCGGTCCAGCGCGGTTTTGCCTCCTTCTACGGCACGGTTCGCGGCGCCGGCAGCTTCTTCGCGCCGGCCACTCTCATGCGCGACAACGAGAGCGCCGAATCGGATTTCGAGGATGATCCGGACTTCTACTACACCGATGCCATCTCCGACGCCGCCGTCTCCTACATTCGGGAAGCTTCGGACGCCGATCGGCCGTTCTTTCTGCACGTCGCCTACACGGCCGCCCACTGGCCGCTTCACGCACCCGCTGAAGCCGTCGCCAAGTATGAAGGCCGCTACGCCGGAGGATGGGACGAGCTGCGCCGGGAGCGCCACGAACGCATGAAGAAACTGGGCGTGGTTGATCCCGCGTGGGCGCTCTCGCCGCGACATCCCGAAGTCCCGGCCTGGGAGCGAGCGCCGCACAAAGCCTGGCAGCAACGCCGCATGGAGGTCTACGCCGCCCAGATCGAGCTGATGGACGCCGGGATCGGACGGTTGATGGACGCCCTCGAGGAAACCGGCGAACTCGAGAACACCCTGGTCATTTTCCAAATAGACAACGGCGCCTGCCACGTCGAGTACGACCCCGACCGCAAGGGGCCCTATCTGCCTGAAACCACGAGAGATGGCCGCCCCGTCCGGCCCGGCAATCTGCCCGACATCATGCCTGGCCCCGAGGATACCTACCAGAGCTATGGCTATGGCTGGGCCAATGCCGGCAACACCCCCTTCCGGCTGTTCAAGAAGTTCGATCACGAAGGCGGGATTCTGGTGCCGCTTATCGTAAGCTGGCCGGGACGCGTCGCCGAACCAGGCGGCGTGACCGAGCAGTTGGCGCACGTGGTCGACATCACACCGACCCTGCTCGATGTCGCCAACGTGCGGCATCCGGCGCGATTCAACGGCCGGCGCGTGCTGCGGATGGATGGCATCTCGCTGCTCCCGGTGATCGAAGGCGAGCAACGCCGCGGTCACGATGCGTTGTTCTGGAAATGGTCGCGCGGCCGCGCGATCCGCCGTGATCACTGGAAACTGGTGGCGGTCGATGACAGTCCGTCGGAGCTGTTCGACATCGAAGCCGACGGAACTGAGCTGAACAATCTGGCCGGCGCACATCCAGACATCGTGGCGAGCCTCGAACGGCTGTGGAAGGCTTGGGATGCAAGAACCGCCGCCGAACGCCTCAAGCGGTAGCGTCGATGCGCCGGGCGCCGTGCAACACCGGGACGCTCGAACGCTCCGGCTTCCTAAAGTATCGCCGTGTAATCAACGATATACGATTAGGCATGGACGCGACCACTACGCTTAACGCTTTAACGGTCGGCTTCAATTTGGTCACGATCTGCTGGACGGCAAGGCTGCTTCAGGATATCCACGACCAACGGGCCAGGTTTCTGGTCGGCATGGTCGGTATCATGGCCATCTTCCACGGTCTCCGCCTCCTCAGCGATCCCGATCTGAGCGGACTGCCGGCGCCCGCCGCCTACGGCATTCTGGTCGATCTCCTGGTGGCCATCCTGGTCTTTGCGGCGCTGTTGATCCTCAACGCGGAAACAGAGCGGCACCGGGCGACCCAGATGCAGCTAAGGCTCTCGCGGGCGGCTGAGCCTGCAATCCCCTCCGGCGGTCAACGAGTCGTTTCGAAAGTGCTTGACGCCAGCCAGCCGGCCGAGCACGCCGGCATTCCCAGAGAACGGCCGGAAGTGATGCTCGATCGCCTGATCCAGGCTAGCTCGGTGGCGATTGTCGCCCTCGACAGTAAAGGCTGCGTTTGCACATGCAATCGTGCCGCTGAACAGCTCTTTCATGTCGAGCAGAAGGGCTTGCTCGGGCAGCCGCTTCACCGGCCGAAATCCGACGCCCATACCAGGGACGAGCCGGAATCGGGCCTGCAAACGGCCGAAGCTCACTCCTGACCCCTACTCCGCCAGAGAGATACCGGTCACGGCGATAACTTCCGCAATTCGTTGACGTGAGCCCCTGTCGAGTGGAATCCCCGAACGGATACGCTCCTCCTCAATGCGCCACTCCGGTTCACCGGCGACGAGCACTTCGTCGTAACCGGCCGCCGGCGGCGTTGCCTTGATTCGCGAGACCAGCTCCTCCATCCGGTGCTGCAACTGCTCGGCCGGCACGAATCGCCTGGCGTCAATCGCCAGGTACATCTGACTGGTCCTCATGGGACGGTCAAAAATATATGTCCCACCGACGTCGGTGCTGAGCGCTCCGCCGCTGAGCACGGCGCACAGAATCTCGACCATCATTCCCAGCCCGCTCCCTTTGTATCCCCCGAGCGGCATGAGCAAGTGTGCATCGTCGGTGGCGGTTGTCGGCGTGCCGGAACCGTCGAGCGCCCAGCCGGGCGGAATTTCGACCTTCCCTTCCGCCTTCGCGCGGATGATCTTGTTGAGCGCCACCGTGGTGGTGGCCATGTCGAGAAGCCAGCTTCCCCTGCCCGATGTCGGCAGGGAAACACAGAGCGGATTCGTCCCGATTCGCCCGGCCCGGCCCTGCCACGGCGGCACAACAGCCGAGGCATTGCACATCACGATCCCGATCTGCCCCCTGTCGCTAATCCGCAGACCCCAGTAGGCGGCCGCGCCGAAGTGGTTCGAGTTTCTGGCGACCGCCATCCCGAGTCCGTGCTCCTCCGCGAGTCGAACCGCGTGACCGCAGCAGATCTCGGCGACAGTGGCCCCCAAGGCGCCGCCGCCGTCGAAAAGCAGGCAGCCGCCCGATTCACTGACCACCTCGCCCTCCGACGCCGGATCAATGTGACCCCGCTGCAGATGCTCGACGTAGTACGGCAGCAGGTGCACGCCATGGGAATCAACGCCGCGCAGGTTGGCTGCAACCAGGCAATCAGCCGTTACGGTTGCCCATCCTCCGGGCACTCCA
>CAYLSS010000115.1:0-8386 GCA_964385765.1 uncultured Solibacteraceae bacterium | reverse complement strand
GCTTATGTATAAGGAAGAGGGCAAAGCCGCCGAAGCACTCGACAAAGCGCTCGCGGCCGGGGTCAATTACCTGGACACCGCGCAAAGCTATGGAAACGGCGAGAGCGAGCGCCGTCTGGGAATGTTCCTGGGCAAGCGCCGCAAGAATCTCTGGCTGGCCACCAAGATCCACTCGCGGAACTACGACGAGTTCATGCGCACCTTTGAGGGATGCCTCGAGCGGCTCAAGACCGATCACGTCGACCTGCTTCATATGCACAGCCTCCAGGGCGCGGAGGACCTTGCCGCCATCGAAGCTCCTGATGGCGCACTAAAGGCCCTCTACAAGCTTCGCGACGAGCAAGTGGCCCGCTACATCGGGGTCACCTCCCATACCGACCCGGAGACGCTGGCTACGCTGCTCGAACGCGCCGACCTCGACTGCACGCAGATCGCGCTCAATGCCGGCCTGATGGGCAACGCCGCACCGAGCAACGTCCGCGGCTATCCCAAGAACTTTGAGACCGTTGCTCTGCCCGTCGCTCTCAAGAAGAACATGGGCGTCACCGCCATGAAGGTGATGGCCCAGGACAAGCTGTTCCCGGACGCCAAGCCGGACGAGCTCACCCGCTACGCGATGTCGCTGCCAGTGGCCGCGGCCGTCATCGGCATGCCGCAGCTCGACCACCTCGAGGCCAATCTCAAGGTCGCCAAGAGCTTCTCGCCGATGTCGAAACAGGAACGCAAGACCCTGTCCGACCGCCTGGCCGCCAAGAAGGCCGAGCTCGACGAATATTTCCGCAATCACCAGGATATCTGCGACGCCTGCGGCGTCCACCTCAGCTAGCGGGCGGCCATAGAATAGGTCCTGCGGGGCGGGTCCTCGATCTGCCCCGCAAGCTAAAGATGAAGATCGCGCGTATCGAGACCTTTCTCCTCAAAGCTCCACTCGACTCGAGCGAGGCATTCTGGTCATCGCAGGCGACATTTCCGGAACGCAAGTGCCTTCTTGTGCGGATTACCACCGATTCCGGGCTGACGGGATGGGGCGAGGCCGGCCAGTATGGTCCGGCGCAGCCAGTGGACTCCCAAGTTCACGACGTTCTCGCGCCCCTCCTGCTTGGCCGCGAGGCCTGCCAGCCGGCCGTGCACTGGGAGCGCATGTACAATCACACCCGCGACTTCGGCGCCAAGGGCTCGATCATCGAGGCAATCAGCGGCATCGATATCGCCCTCTGGGACATCCTCGGAAAGAGCCGGCAAGCTCCGATCTATGAACTCATGGGCGGAGCACACCGGACCGCGGTACGCGCCTACGCGACGGGTCTCTACTACCGCGGGGCCGAGCCGCCGACACTCGCCGCCAACCTACCGCGGCTCAAAGAAGAAGCCGCCAGGTGGCGCGACGACGGCTTCCCCGCCCTGAAAGCCAAGATTGGCTTGCTGGCGCCTTCCGAAGATGTGGAGCGCATCGCCTTTACGCGCGATGTTGTGGGACGGGACATGCTGTTGATGGTTGACGCCAACCATGCCTACAACGCCCACGTTGCGGTTCAGGTGGCAAAAGCGATTGAGCCGTATAACATCTACTGGTTTGAGGAGCCTGTTGTTCCCGAGGACATCGAGGGCTACCGACAGGTTAAGGCATCCACCCGGATCGCCATCGCCGGGGGCGAGTGCGAGCACACGCGCTACGGGTTCGCTCGCTGGTTTCGGGAGCGGGCCATCGACATCGCCCAGCCGGATACTTGCGCGGCCGGCGGGCTGACCGAACTGCAGCGTATCTCCGCCATGGCCTCGGCGTTTCACGTCCAATGCATGCCGCACGTCTGGGGCAGTGGAATCTCCGTCGCCGCCGGCCTGCAGATTCTGGCCACCCTGCCGCCCTGCCCGCACACGGCCATGGCGCACCCGCCATACAATGAACCGCTTCTGGAATGGGACGCCGCCCGCAATCCACTCCGCACTGACCTGCTCACCGAGCCTCTCCCCCTTGCCGAAGGCCACGTTGCTGTACCGCAAGGCCCGGGACTCGGAGTCGACGTGAACGAAGAAGCTTTGCAACGTTTCACCGTCGCGAGCCGTTCATCTGAATGAGAGTCTGATTTGCCGTGAACCCTCTGTTATCACTTGGCGCATTCCTCCCGCTGGTTGCTTGCAACGTCTGGCTGGCGATTGTGAGCGACGTGCCGGCATCTTCCTGCCTGCTTGGAGCCGGCGGCGGACTGTTGCTCTGGACGCTGCTCGAATATGGACTGCACCGCTTCGTCCATGAACGTGTGACTCACCTGGCCGGCGGACGCCCTCCGCATCTCGGGCACCACGCCCGCCCGAAAGATCTGCGCGTCATGGTTACGCCGCTATCCTTCACGCTTCCGGCGGCGCTTGTTTTGTGGGTGCTGCTGAAGCTCGCCGCCGGGGAGTGGGCTTTCGCCGGTGTCGTGTTGATCGGCGTCCTCGCGGGCTACTTTGCTTACGAGATCGTTCACTACTCGGTTCACATGTCAACCGCCGATGGATGGCTGCTGCGATTCTGGCGCGCTTACCACTTCCGCCACCACTTCCAGAATTCGAAGGCCTGGTACGGGGTAACCAGCCCGTTGTGGGATTACGCTTTCGGTTCGGTCGCAGCGGCGAAGCCGCCCTCAGGCAACCGAAGCGGGGCGGCAGGTCCGTCGCGGGTGTTCAGATCCACCTGAAAAAGCTTCATTTAGTCAATTCATCGAACCCGACGGCATTTTCAAACGTCGAGTAAATTAGGTGTTCGCGGGCCAAGTTCTGCCTGGACGTGCGTTGAGCCCCAGCTTCAACCCGCCTAGACTGAAGTAATAAGGCAAGTTCGCGATTTCAACTGGAGAACAGCACTCTATGCAACGCATTTGGAATTTGGCCGCCGGGCTATTGGTGGCGCTCATGCTCGCGGCGCCCCTGCCCGCGCAAGACATGGCGGCGTTTGAGGAGCGCATCACCGAGTTCACCCTGAACAATGGCATGCACTTCATCGTCCTGGAGCGTCGTGAGGCGCCGGTCGTCTCCTTCCATGCCTATGTCGACGCGGGCGCGGTGAATGACCCGAGCGGGAAGACCGGACTTGCTCACATGTTCGAGCACATGATCGGCAAGGGCACCATGAGGGTCGGCACCAAGAACTGGGAACTCGAAAAGCAGGCGTTGGAGGCGGTGGAAGAAACGTACGATCTTCTCGAGCAGGAGCGGCGGAAAGGCGACCGGGCAGACCCGGAGCGGCTGGAGTCACTCCAGGAGGCGCTGAACACGGCTATTGAAGCAGCCAACAGTTACGTGGTTCAGAATGAGTTTCCGCGCGTGATCGAGCAAAACGGCGGCGTGGGCTTCAATGCCGGAACGCGTCTGGATTCGACCCACTACTTCTACAGCCTGCCGGCCAACCGCATCGAGCTCTGGTTTCTGCTTCAGTCCGAGTGGTTCCGGCGCCCCGTCTACCGCGAGTTCTACACCGAGCGGGACGTGGTCCGGGAGGAACGGCGCATGCGGATCGAGTCGAGTCCGCAGGGCATGCTGCAAGAAGCTTTCATGGGCGCCGCATTTATCGCGCATCCCTACAAGACAGTCGTCGGGTGGGCCAGCGATATTGAGCATCTGCGAGCCACTGACGCCGCTGAGTTTCACGAGACCTACTATGTGCCGAACAACATCACGATCGGCATCGTCGGCGATGTGAATCCACAGCATGTTCAGCAGCTAGCGGAGAAGTATTACGGCCGTATCCCGGAGGGCCAATATCCCCCGCTGGTCATCACCGAGGAGCCTGAGCAATACGGCGAGCGGCGCGTCAAGGTGCAATCTCCGTCACAGCCGATCCTGCTGATTGGCTACCGGAGGCCCGATCAGAACCATCCCGACGATCCGGTCTTCGATGTCATCGGCAGCATACTTGCCAGCGGGCGCACAGGAATCATGTACAGGGAGATGGTACGTGACAGCCAGATCGCCCTGGCGGCCGGCACGTCGGCCACCTTCCCGGGGGCAAAGTATCCGAACCTGTTCATGCTCTATGCCGTGCCCAACATGGGCAGGACCGTGGAAGAAAACGAGCAGGCGATCTACGGCATCATCGAGCGGTTGAAGAAAGAAAAGGTGGACGCCGAAACCCTGGACCGCGTGAAGACCAAGGTTCGCGCCAGCGTGATTCGCCAGCTCGACAGTAACTCCGGGCTGGCCGGCCAGTTGACGTTCTATCACGTCAACTATGGCGATTGGCGTATGCTCTTCAAGGCAATCGATATCATCGGGGATGTGACCGCCGACGATGTCCAGAGAGTCGTATCCAAGTACTTTATCGCCAAGCACCGCACGGTCGCCCACCACGTAGAGTCTGATGGAACGGCCATGACCGCGGAGGAGAAATCGGAATGAACCGCTTCGCCACTCTCATGATTGTGCTACTCGCCGTCGTCGCCGCCGGCGCCCAGAACCTTGACATCCCAGCCCTCGAGGAACTCGACTACCCCGCGCTCGATCAGATTGAGCTGCCCGATGTCGAGACGTATACACTCCCGAACGGCATCAAGCTTTATCTACTCGAGAATCACGAACTGCCACTCATCGGCGGTTTTGCCCTCGTCCGGACCGGCAATCTCTTTGACCCGCCGGACAAGGTCGGCCTGGCCAGCATTACAGGAGAGGTGATGCGGACCGGGGGCACCAAAGAGAAGACCGGCGACGAGATCGACATACAACTTGAGAACATCGCGGCTTCGGTAGAGTCGAGTATTGGCGAAACCAGCGGTTCGGTCAGTTTCAACTGTCTCGAGGAAAACGTCGATGAAGTCCTCGCTGTCTTCAAGGAGATACTCATTGCGCCCGAGTTCCGGCAGGACAAGATCGAGCTTTCAAAAACCCAGTACCGCAGCCTGATCTCCCGTAGAAACGACAATGCCGGCAGCATCGCCAGCCGTGAATTTACTGAACTGGTCTACGGCAAAGACACAGCGTATGGCTGGCGGGTCGAGTATGAACACCTCAACAACATCAGCCGCGAGGACCTCATCGCTTTCCACGAACGCTACTTTTTCCCCGCCAATGTGATGGTGGCCGTGCAAGGCGACTTTGACGCATTGGAAATGAAGAAGACGATCGAGGCTCTGCTCGCGGACTGGACCGTCGAACAGGAGCCCGTTCCGGAGTTCCCGCCTGTGGACACCGAGCCAAACCAGAATGTTTATTTGGCCGTGAAGAAAGACGTCGATCAGGCCTTTATCCGAGTGGGCCACCTGGGCGGGCTGTTGAAAGACGAAGATTACCCGGCGCTCCAGGTGATGTCCGATATCCTGGGCGGCGGATTCGCCAGCCGCCTGTTCAGCAGGATCCGAACCGACCTGGGCTATGCCTACAGCATTGGTTCGTCCTGGGGGGCCAACTACAACCACCCGGGCCTCTTCCGCGTCTCGGGCAGCGTCAAAGCGGAGAAAACCACCGAGACGTTCCAAGTGATCCTCGAAGAGATCGAGCGAATACGCACTGAAGAAGTTACCGACAAGGAACTGGAGACGGCGAAGGACACGGTTCTTAACAGTTTCGTCTTCAATTTCGACAGCCCGAGCAAGACGCTCCGCCGCATAGTCCGCTATGACTATCACGGCTACCCGAAGGACTTTATCTTCACTTACCAGAAGGCAATCGAGGAAGTCACCAAAGACGACGTTCTGAGGGTCGCGAAGGAACATGTAAAGCCTCCACGCTTTACGTTCGTCGCCGTCGGGGATCCAGCCGACTTCGGCGAGCCGCTAACCGAGCTAGGCCTCGACGTCAAGAACATCGATTTGACAATCCCGCGGCCGGGCGGCCAGCAGAGCAGTGAGACCACCGACTCGTCTCTGGCGAAGGGCAAAGAACTGCTGACCACGATCCAGGACACAGTGGGCGGGGCCGCCAGGCTGGCTGAGGTGAATGACATGACTCTGGCCTCTGAGGTCACACTCAATCTCCCGCAAGGGAGTTTCGATGTCACACAGGAAACCAAGTGGGTTGCGCCATCGACACTCCGCCAGGTGCAGCAGCTTCCGCAGATGACAATGACGATCTTCTTCGACGGCGAGTCCGGGTGGCTGGCGGCGCCTCAAGGCGTACAGCCGATGCCGCCGCCGATTGTCCAGCAGGTTCGCGGCGCGCTACTGCGCGTTCCTTTCCGACTGTGGCTTGCCGACCGCCAGGAAGGATGGACCGTCAATGCCGTCGAGGAGGACACGATCGAAGTCTCGAACGTCGAGGGAGAGAGCGTCCGCGTCCAGGTCCACCTAGATTCCGGCCTGCCGCAAAAGTATACATACCAGACGGTTCAAATGCAGGGCCAGCCTGCCACCGTCGAAGAGACACTGTCAGACTGGCGCGAAGTAGACGGAATCCGTCTCCCGTTCAAGATCACAAGCACCCGCAACGGTTCTGTCTACTCCGAGAGCAGCGTCACGAAGATCGATTTGAACACCGGACTCGATCCCGAAGCACTCAGCCAAAAACCATGAAACCGGTCAACCTCATTCGAAAGCTCAAGGGCGCCACGGCTTCGGCCGCGACTCTTGCTGTCGCAGCCCTGTTCTTACTGGCTCCGCCGCCCCTTCGGGCGCAAGCGATCCCGCTAGTTCAGACGGCAAGCATGAAGAAAGCGCGCCAGGTTCTCGACGACGCACTCACCGCGGTGGGTGGTCCGGCATTCCTGCGGCTGCGTAACAAGGTCGAAAGAGGCCGCATGTACTCGTTCCATAATGAACAACTCGCCGGCCTTGCGTATGCCTCGGTCTATATTCAGTACCTCGATCCGCCGGAACAGTTGGATGCGGACTTAGTCTATCTTCGCGAACGCCAGTCTTATGGCAAGAAGAAAGAATCAAAGAAGGAGGACTGGGCGGTGCTGTTCACCGAAGATGACGGTTACGAAGTGACTTTCAGGGGCTTCCGGCCCCTGGATGTGGAGACCGTCGAGCGCTACCGCAAGCGCCGTCTCAACGACATCCTTTACATCCTGAAGTATCGACTCAACGAGCCCGGGATGCTGTTCGAGAGCCGTCCCCGCGAGATTGTCGATAACTACCCGATGGAAGTGGTTAATATCATTGACCGCAATAACAATCTGGTCACGGCCTATTTCCATTACTCGACCAGGCTCCCAGCCCGCGTCCAATTCGAAATGCGTGACGAGTACAATGTTCGCCACGTTGAGACAGTTATCTACGATAAGTTCCGAGATGCCGGCGATGGCGTCCAACTGCCGTGGGTGACGCAGCGACAGCGGGACGGCGAGCGGATCTTTTCTATGTTCGCCGAGAGCATCGAGATCAATGTCGACCTTGATCCGGCGCTAATGACCTTGCCCGAAGGCGTGGAGATTCTCGAACGAAAGCAGTAGGTTTCGCGCCGGTGCACACAGGTCCTGGCGCTAGCGTGCGCTTTACTCCAACCAGATCGGCGTGGACCAGGCTTGGACCGGCCGGCCCCCGATCAAGCCCGCCTGCTTGACCCGCACATAGTAAAGAACTGCCCGATTATAGCCGGCGTCCGCGAATCTGTTTTTGAAGTGAAACGATGGCGGCTCCCATCTCCGAACAACTTCATACTGCTTGCTTTCCCGGTCCAGCCGGACCAACTCCACCCACTCGAGCCGGTTGGAACCGGCGACCTCGACGTGCAGCACAGGCGGGTCGCCGGGTGACACCTTCGAACCCGGCAATTGGCCATCGAGCCGAAAATCAAGGTAGATTCGCTGTCCCGCAGTGGCGTATGTGCGTTTCTCGAGGAGAGCTTCGAACACCGCCTGACGATCCAGCCGCGGCGCCCATACGGCAACCGCCCCCTTGTCCGGCTGGCCCGGCCTGGCTGTATGGTCGTCGGAGGAAGCGACGGTCCCCAGATGCAGCCCGGCCGCCCATGCATCCCGCGCGTAGTGCGGACCGGGCGCACTGCTGGGACCGAACAGATCGCGATATTCGTCGGGCGTCCTTGGAGCCGCGCGCTGGAACCAGTTTTTCCACCGCTGCAGAAAGATCAGGTTGTCATAGCTGAGCGGATCCTCCCGGTTGAAGAGTTCGCTTTGGCCATGGCCGGAGTAAATCTCGATCAGCGGGCGAAGTGGATGTTCCGCTTCCCATACGACACCTTGCCCGCAGCCCGGCCCCCCGCCGAACGCGATGCCGGTATGGTGCGGCACGGTGAAACAACGACGGCCCTGCAGGCGACGCCACAGTGCGGACAATGTCTTCACTTCGTGCCGGCGAAATATGGGGGCTCGGTCATCGGCGAAGTAGACGTTATGGTGGCCCCACGGATAGGGCAGAGAGCATTCGTAAGCGAGTATGGTCACGAAGCGGCCAGGTTCATGGAACGCCTTAACCGCGTCCATGTTGGCGGCCCATTCTTCGCCGGTGATGCCCGGGTC
>CAYLSS010000114.1:7491-8404 GCA_964385765.1 uncultured Solibacteraceae bacterium | reverse complement strand
GATCTGGGCGTACGGGCTCTCGGACGGCAGACAGGCGAGGCCCGCTTCCACGAGCTTCACGGGATCGTTCTCGAGGAAGGCCGCCGAGTACATCCCGCAGACGAACATACCGCCGTAGATGCCGTCTCCATAATTCATCACGCGGCCCGCGCGCCAGCAGTAATCGTTGGAGGTCCGCGGCATGCCCGGCGTCATGAGACCGATGAAGTCGGCTTCGATCTGGAAATCGATGTCATTGGCATGCGCGTTGTACTCCGGACGGCCGGAATCAGTCGCGGCCACCCCGCGTCGCAGGTTGCGGCGCCCCACCAGGTTGGCGTGCCATAGCCGGTAGCGCGAGTTCTTGAACATCTCGCCGAAGTCCGCCGTGGTGGCGCCGAGGCCGTTCTCCTCGAGCACCTGGGCAAACGTCATGTCCACGTAAATGTCATCCTGGTGGATCGAATTTTCGATCATCTCCGGCTTCCACTCCGGCATTTCGTCCTCGGGGATGATCTTGCCATTCCAATCGAACTCGGTCGGTGCGCCCCAGCTTACGCCGATCATTTGCCCGGCCCAGCCGCCTTTGATCTTGTCCTGCAGAACCGAGACCGGGATGTCGACCGTCTGCGGCTGCTCAGGAGCCCGGTCGCCGCAGGAGGCAAACAAGAGAAGGGAGGTCGCTAGCAGAACAAGGGTCGGAGTTCGCATGACTGAATGAGCGTATCACCAGGCCCGGCCGGCTGCAATCCGGGGCTCGGTCGCGTCTTTTCCACTACTGGAACAACGCCAGTGTCGCGACCACCGTGAACACGATGACAATCCGTTCGAACGCTTGCTGCGGGATATGCTCGAACAGCCATCGCCCCGCCATCGCTCCCGCGATAGTCGCCGGGATCATGCCCGCGTTGAACCCCAGCGAATCTCGCGTGAA
>CAYLSS010000114.1:6109-7481 GCA_964385765.1 uncultured Solibacteraceae bacterium | reverse complement strand
GCATGCTCAGCAGATAGAGGTTCATCACTGATCCGGCGGCGTTGGCGACCGTGGTCGCGAAGCCCGCGGCAATGCCGTACGGCGAAGCGTGCGGTGATACCGGCATCGTTTCGGGGCGGACTCGCCCGCGCGCGTAAATTGCCAGCATAGCCAGAATGATGCCGCCGACAACCTTCCGCAGGACTCCTTCATCGAGCGACAACGCAGCGGCGCCGAGCGCCATTCCGGCCACCACCCACGGAGCCAGCCGGAGGATCTGCTTCAGATCGGCATGCCGTCGCCAGTAAGCCACCGCGAAAATATCGGCCAGGCAGAGGATCGGAAGCAGCCAGCCGGCGGCATGCCGAGCATCGCCGACCATCAAGACCATCGACGGCACAACAAAGATCGCCACCCCAGGCACACCCGTCTTCGCCACGCCAATGGCAAAGGCGCACAAGGCTCCAACAATCCATTGCCAAACAAGGAGATCCGGCATGAAGAAGAAAGCGGCCAGCCGCCGCTCGGGGGGCGGCGCGGGCAACTACTCAGTGTACTCGACCACCAGCAGCGTAATATCGTCGCTTTGTTCGGCGCCGCCGGTGAAGTCACGCAAAGCTTCGAGCAGGGCATCGTGCAGCGCGGCGCAGCCGAGCCCGGCATGCCCCCGGATCAGATCCAGCAGCCGCTTGTCTTCGAAAAACTCGCCCGCCGTGCTTCGAGCTTCCGGGAATCCGTCACTGTAGACAACCAGCTTGTCGCCCGGCGCGAGCTTCGCGGTTTCGACGCCATATGTCGCCGTCTCCAGCATCCCGACCGGCATCCCTGACGGTTCCAGTCGCTCGGCGCCGCCGCCGGCCCGTAGCAGTACAGGCGCGCAATGGGCGGCGTTTGACCAGCGCAGGGTGCCGTCAGCCGTGAGGACCGAATAGAAGAGGGTGGCGTACTTCTCGCCCTCGGTCCGCTCGAGCAGAAACAGATTCATGCGCTCGAGCAGGTTCAGAATCTGTTCGTCCGTCTCCGCCCCGCGTAACGAAGCGCCCTGGATGAGTGAAGCCAGCAGCGCCGAGCTGACGCCCTTGCCGCACACGTCGGCGACCACGGTCGCCCAGCAATCGTCGCGGATCCGAATCACGTCGAAATAGTCGCCGCCCACCTGACGTGAGGCCACGCTGGAACCCGCCGCCCGGAACCATCCCTGGGTGGGAAGCCGCTTCGGCAGCAGGCTTTGCTGGATCTCCCGCGCCACCCGCAGTTCTTCGTCCAGTTTCTGCCGTGCCCGCTCCTCTTCGAGCAGCCGGGCGTTCTCGAGGACGGTGGATGCCTCGAGCGCCAGCGTTTGCAGCAGCTCGCGATTGCCGGACGAAAGGTCGGCGGAATTCTCGCGGGAATC
>CAYLSS010000114.1:5715-6099 GCA_964385765.1 uncultured Solibacteraceae bacterium | reverse complement strand
CAGCACGCCCCGCGTCTCGTTCAATGGGGTGTGGATTGTCTCCTGGAGGTTCGTCGTGCGGACTTTGATCAGCGGCACGCAAACCACGCTGCGCAACTCCAGCTTCGCGACTGACATGTCGGGTTGGATGCCTTGCTCCGCTGCCGGATCAAAGCTCATGCTCAGCAGATCTTTCCGCTGCTGCAAAGCACGGTTGATGAGACTGGCCGGAACTTTCAGATCATCCTTCGGCAGGCGCAGCCCATGCCGGTCGCGAGCGATCCGAATCGACAGTTCCCCGCCGTCTTCGCGGAGCAGGAGAAACCCCCGCTGCGCCCCCGTGACGGTGAGCGCGGCGTCCACCACCGCGTCCAAAACGGACTCCACCGAAAGAGAGCTCCGCAG
>CAYLSS010000114.1:0-5705 GCA_964385765.1 uncultured Solibacteraceae bacterium | reverse complement strand
GCGCGCGGGCAACTTCGATGACGGCGCGCAGCCTGGTCAGTCCTGGAGTTCGCTCGTCCTGGTTTTCCGCCTTGGGTAGCTGGCCTAGGAGGCGATTGATCTCGTCTTGCGCGACGTGGAACGTGATTCGGTAGGACTCCTGAAAACCGAAGCTGATGACGTCGCCGTTGGCCAGAGCTCTGTAGTCGATGCGTTCGCCGTTGAGCAGAGTCCCGTGGGTGCTGCCCAGATCCTGCAGCGCATAGCCGGAGTCATCGCCCACAACACGGGCATGATGCCTTGACGCACGGCTGTCGCGGATCACCAAGTCATTATCGGAGCTGCGTCCGATGGTGAAGGGCAGGTTTTCAAGATGGATGTTCCGGCTGTTGCCGGAAGGATCTGTTACCGTCAGGGTCGCCGGGCGGAGCTGCTCGCCCCTGGCCCCAGATACGCTCATGACGTCTGTTTGGCGCTCTGCTCCCCGCTGTTGACGGAAGCTTCTTCCATCTCTCGCTTGCGCAGAACCTGGCAGTTCTGGCAATAGCCGCCGATTTCAGTCCGGGCCACCAGGACCTCATAGCCCAGTGTGCTTTCCACCTGCCGGCGGAGCCGATGCAGTGGTTCGCCGAAAAACTCCTCGACCTTCCCGCAATTCAGGCAAACCACGTGCGCATGCTCCTGTTTGCGGCGGGTCTCGTAGTAGTGCTGGTCTCCTTCGTAGTGCATCAGGTCGAGCTCATCGACCAGACCGCTCTCCTTAAGGAGCTTCAGTGTGCGGTAGACGGTAACTCGATTGAGCTTCGGATCCCGTTCTCGAGCCAGACGATAAAGATGCTCGGCGTCCAGGTGCTTGCCGGAGGTGTCGATCAGGTCAAGCAGGATCTTTCGCTGGCGAGTGAGTCGAATTCCGCGCTGTTTTAGTGCGTCCTTGATCGTATCAGGCATTGTTGCAGCCGCTCCGTTAACGCGTCCCGCTTCTCCTCGCAAACAACGGGACCTTACCGGTCCGACATTTTAACTCTATCACGTTGCCTCCAAGCCGCCCTCCTCGAGGCTCCTGTCGCTGGCGCCGGTCGTGCCGCATAATGGTGATCGAAATGACCGTGGCGACAGACTGTCCCCTGTGCGGCGGCACCGGTTGGAAGAACGTGGAAAAAGACGGCATCAGCGCCGTCGAACCCTGCACCTGCCGTATTGCGCACCGGGCCGAACGGCTGGAGGAGCGCGCCAGCATCCCCCCGCTGTATCGCGCCGCCTCATTCGACAACTTCTCGATCGGTTCTGATAATCCGACGACACGGCCCAGGCTCTCAAAGGCGATTACGGCCGCCCGCACGTATGCGCGCAACTATCCCTTCGGCAACCGGCGTCCCGGACTTCTCTTCGTGGGCGATGCTGGTACGGGAAAGACCCACCTCGCCGTCGCGGTCCTGCGCGAGCTTCTGGCACGCGGACATGAAGGCGTCTTCTTCCTCTATCAGAACCTGCTCGAGCGGATCCAGCGTAGTTACGACAAGGCGTCCGGCGCGGCTGACCGGGATGCCTACCGTGTCGCGCTGGACTGCGAGGTTCTGCTGCTCGATGATCTGGGCGCCCACAGGGTCACCGAGTGGGTCGAAGACACCGTAACCTCGATCATCACGCATCGCTACAACCACAACAAGCCGGTCATCGCGACCACCAACCTTCGCGATCCCGACGCGGGCGATCCGCCGCTGCCCACCGGCGCCGCCGGCGAGTCGCAAAGCCGGTACTATCTCGAAGAGAGAATCGGAACCCGCGCCCGCTCGCGGCTGGCCGAAATGTGTCAAATGATCTCGACTCGCGGCGTGGATGACTACCGGCGCCGGTTTCACTGACGGGCGCCCTAAAAGGGCTACTTCGGCATCTCGAAAGGTTCGTCGGCGCTGCCCCCGTAAATCGACGGCACCGTCCCCCCCATCGGCCGCAGATAAGTCGCGAGTTGGGCCCGGTGGTGCACCGTATGGACAAGCAGAAACGTCAGATACGTCACGGCCGAGTAGTTGTGGAGCCCGAAGAAGCTGACCGGCTCAGCCAGCTTCCCGGCCGGCAGCGCCCGAAGCTGCTCCATTAACGGTGGCGCTTCCAGCTCATACCACTCCGCCATTTCCGGGATGGAATCCACGTGGGCCGGTTTCTCCTTCTCCTCCATCGCAAACTCACCTCGGACGATTCCGTCCAGAAACCAGATCTGCGAGGACACGATGTGCCAGGCCAGTTCCGGCGCCGTGCGGGCCTTGGGATCCGGGCGATAGTCGAGGGCCGTGTCGGGAACCGCCAGCAAAACCTTCTTCGTGATCTCCCATTCCTCGTCGATCTGCGGTAGTCCCATCTGCAGCAGGAATGCAGCTTGATCCGGTTCCATTCGGTCTCCTGAACTGAGCGTAGGACGCTTCCAAGGACAGGTCAAGTTACCTTGCTCGCGTGAGGTGGTGCGTCTTCTGCCGCTGACACAATGAGTTGCAGGCCGCTCGCACTAGTGATCCGAACTCGTCCGCCTACCGGCACGGGTGGGCTTTCCGAATCGACGCGGGCTCGCCAAAGCTCGCCCCGGACCCTCACGTAGCCCTCCGGGTCGAGCGCCCGGTGAACGGTGGCTTCCTGGCCAACCAACCGGTCGGTGACCGGGCGGCCGTCGTCCTCATACGCCCGCCGCAAATAGGGAAAAAGAATGAAATCCTTCACGATCTCCGCTGCCATCAGGATGCCGGCAACCCACAGAGGCAAACCCAGCCACGCGTGCAGGACGTAGAGAATGATCGCCGCAATCGCCCAACCAGGCAGTTGCAGCAGGAGATAGCGCCTCAATACCCGCACGATTTTCAATCTCGCATATCGCGCTCTTGTATAGTGAGAACAGTTTTCATGGGAGACCTGCGATGACCTCCGCCGAACCACTTTCCTATCTCAGCGACCAGATCGCCAGTTGGCGCGAAGCCGGTACCTACCAGACGCCCCGGGAGTTGCAGTCGGCTTGTGAGCCGGTCTCTCGCTTTGACGGCAAGGAAGTGATCAACCTCGCCTCGAACAACTACCTCGGACTCGCGAATCACCCGAAACTCGTGGAGGCCGCGCTCCACGCGACCCGCCGCTACGGCGTCGGCTCTGGCGCTGTGCGGACCATTTCGGGGACCATGAGCCTTCATCTGGAACTCGAACGGCGCATCGCTGCATTCAAGAACACGGAAGCTTGCATTGTCTTTCAATCGGGTTTCACGGCCAACTCCGGCGCCGTCTCGGCGATCCTCGGGCCTGATGACTTCATCGTTTCCGACGCCCTGAACCACGCCAGCATCATCGACGGCTGCCGGCTGTCGAAGGCCAAGATCAAGGTATTTCCCCACCGTGATGTGGAGGCCGCCCAGGCGATCCTGTCCGAACTCGACGGAACCCCAGGCCGCAAGCTTCTCATTACCGATGGAGTTTTTTCGTTGGATGGCGACATCGCGCCCCTGCCGGCCCTGGTCGAGGTCGCCGAACGCCACGGCGCGGTCATGATGATTGATGACGCCCACGCCTCCGGAGTGCTGGGACAAAACGGTCGCGGCACGGTGGACCATTACGGCATGCATGGACGCGTTCACATCCAGGTGGGTACACTGTCCAAGGCCGTCGGCGTGCTCGGCGGGTATGTTTGCGGAAGCCGCGACCTCATTGACTTCCTCTACCACCGGGGCCGGCCCCTGCTCTTCTCTACATCCCATCCCCCGGCGGTGGCGGCGGCCTGCCTGGCGGCGTTCGACTTGCTCGAATGTGAGCCGGAACGTGTGGAGAAGTTGTGGTCCAACACGAAATACTTCAAGGAGAAGCTGGTTGCCGAGGGCTTCGATACGGGCGCCAGCGAAACTCCTATTACGCCGATCATGGTGGGAGACGCGGCCCAGGCCCACGCTCTGTCGAATGGACTGTTCGAAGAGGGCCTGCTCGCCACCGGTATTGGCTATCCGACCGTTCCGAAGGGCATGGCCAGGGTGCGCACGATCGTCACCGCAACTCATACCAGGGCGCAATTGGATCGGGCGCTCGAGATCCTGTACCGCGTGGCCAAACGAATCGGGATACTGACTCGATGAACATTCCAGATTCTTCCAGCCGACCCCTAAAGAACCAGCTTCCGGCCGTCGATCAATGTTTCAGGTGTGGCCGTGGCTGAAATGTGTACACCCCGTTTCATCCTCCCGTCCATATGACGCGGCCAAAGACAGCAGAGCCAGAGATGCATCTGTTGCTGAGGAGAGAGAAACCTTGGGTGGCGTGATCGGTATCGCGTCACCCCTTCTCGCCTCGAGTTCACTGCCATTCCCGAATCATTCCAGTCCATCTTCGACCTTGGATCCCTCCGCACGCCACGCACGCTGGACCGAGCCCGGCATCCCCGCGGCGCGGGCTGCTCGCTCAAGCCGGCGCCCCTCTCGACCGGCGGCCGAATACGGCCCGGATCACGGGGAATCCAGATGTGCCAGCCGGTCAGCCACTTCGGGAAATTGATAGATCGAATGCGACCCGCTTTGGTGAAGCAGAGGAAATGCTGTTCCGTCGGCGAATAGCTCTTCCATGATTTCGCCTCCAAGCTGCCTCGCCTCGAGACCGAAGTCACTCGGCGCCAGGAACGCCCGTTCAAGGCCGAATTGTTTGGCGAACTCCGGCAGCGAAAACAGAATGTCCCGGATCGCCTCGCGATCGTCCGTCACGATGAGTACTGGTGGGATGCGCAGGCTGCACGCGCGGCGGCCTGTATGCAGATAGAAAGCCGAGTCCATGTCGGCAAAGTACTGGGTATCCGGACTGGAGTGGTTTCGGACCCACTCGTACGCCTTTGATCGTTCCTCGCGAAGCTTCTCCTGGTAGGCGAAATAGGTCGGCAGGAAGGACACGTGCCCATAGATCACCTGCCGCAGCGAGTAGATGCCTAGGCCCAGCAACCCGGCGGACATCGCCACGGCAACCGCCCTCTCCATGAATCGTGGCCGAGAGAGATTCTTGCGCACCGCGGCGAGCAAATGCTCGGCCTCCGTCATGAGCCCCGCCAGAAGCAGCGGCGCAAGCGGAATGAGAAAACGCTCTTTCGGGGGATAGTGCCACTGGATCAGGATGACACCATAGGCGAGCGCGTACAGCGGGTAATGGCGCGCGCCGGTTCGGCGTGCAAGCCGCACACACCCGGCCACCGCGGCGACGGCGATTATACGCTGGAGGACCACCACCCACCACGACGGATCTTCACTGAATAGCACCAGCCCGCCGATTCCGGCAACGATGGTGTTCAGATTGGCCAAGAGGACAGCCGGCAGGGTCTCCCAGTTGACATTCAGAAAATGGAAGCCGACGTAATTCGTGTGGTAAAGCGTGATGACATCGCTCGCTTCCGGCAGGTGTGATCGCACCCACCACTGCCATCCAAGCGCCACCGGCGCCATCACAAGGGCGAAGGCTCCTGCCTGCGCGAACTTCCGCCGAAGCAGAAAGCACAGCGTGGCGGTCCCGAGAAGAGGCAGGGCCGCCGACCGCGTCAGATAAGCAAGCGCGCCCAGTAATCCCGCGGCCAGCGCGTACCGAACACCCTTCGCCAAGGAGGCGCGCTCCGCCAGAACGATAGCCCCTACCAGCAGGGCGGTGAACAAAAGCTCGCTCATCACGAAGAGAGCGAAGGTGGCGATCACCGGTGTCGCTACAAGGAATGCGGTAAGTGCGGAGGCGCGGAT
>CAYLSS010000113.1:5814-8407 GCA_964385765.1 uncultured Solibacteraceae bacterium | reverse complement strand
GAGTTCGAGCCGGGACTTAACTACTTCGGGGCGGAGTAGAATGACTACGGCTTCACCCTTGGCGCGCCCGCGTGGCGAGGTGCGGAGCTGTTCATCGAGGGCAGCCAGCAGAAGATCCGCGGCAGCGTGAATGGCAATGTGCTGGTGCCCAACCCGGATGAGCGCACGGTGCTGACCACGGATCCGGCCCGCCGCGAGCTGGTGGAAACATATCTGGCCGCCTACCCGGACGAGCTGCCGAACCGGACGGACATTGATGAGCGCGCACTCAACACCAACGCCCCGCCGACCGTATCGACATCCGGCCTGGACACCATCGGTCCGCTGTGGATGATTCCGAACTTCGGCACCAGCGGCGTCCAGCTCCGGATCGGCTCCTTGCCCGTGCGGCGGTCGCGCAAGGAAACGAGGGCGCCATGCCGGAGAGGCGGCGGTCCGGCGGCAGCACGACTTCGATGGGGTCCTCTCGCTCCCAGTTCAGCGGGTTGAAAAACGTGACGGCCTTACCCTCGGAGGCAAACGCGCCGATCGCTTCCCGGAGAGCGGAGCCGGCCTGCTCCCGCACGGATTCAAACCGGTCCCACACATTCCAGTGGTGTGAGTCATAGAAGGGCGATCCACTGCCGGCGCCCCACAGGGCGTTCCGGTCCATATTGATCAGCATCTGTATCCACGAGTTGTAGAAGCCCTCGGCCGGATATTCCAGGTTCTTCCAGAGGCTCGCGGCGGCGGCAGCCATCTCGGCCGCCTGCAGCAGGTGCTCGGACCGGCGGTAGTCGCGTTTCACCTCCGGCATGTTCATCCAGAAGGCGTTATAGCTGTAGGCGGCGTCGCCGCTGTATTCGTCGAGCTCAATTCTTCCATCGCGGACCTCTTTCCGGATCACGTCGACGTACTCGCCGGGCGTGGCCATCTTCACGGCGATCTCCGGATACTTCTGCCTCCAGGCGTGAAGGAATCCGGCGGGGTAACTCGGCCGTTTCGGCGCGAGGCTGTAATCTCCCCCTCCAGCGCCCATCAGCAGGTGGCGCGGACTGGCGGCGTACTGGTGTCCCTTCTCGAACGCTTCGGCCAGTTCTCGCATTTCCTGCGGAGAGAGAGCATCTTCCGTGTTGAACAGGCTCCGTCCGGCGGCGTAGCCCGGGCCGAGAGCAAAGGTCAGCGTGCGTGTTCCATCAGGCGCCGCCCACCAGAAGGCGTCTTTCGGCATAGGGTTGTTCCGCGAGAAGAACAGCGCTTCCAGTCCGCTTTCGGCCACGATCTGGGGCATCTGCCCGTTGACCCCGCAGACGTCGATCATCAGGCGAACCGGGGACGCACCCCCAGGGTGTCCTGGTACCAGCGTTGTCCCAGCGTGGCCATCTGCGCCAGCGCTTCGCCTCCCGACAGGTTCACCGTCGGCTCCAGGAAGAACTCGTTGACGAACTCGACACGCCCCTCTCGAACCAGTCTTCGAACCGTGTCCATCAGCTCCGGCTCGAACTTCATGAGGGACATCACGTTCGGCACCTCGGAGATGGCGAGGGCGTAGGAGTGATCCGTCAGGAGTCTGTCGAGGTGATCCAGATGGTTGTTCAGTATGTAGCTGCGCTCGGTGTCGAAATTGACAAGCCATCCGGCGATGGTTCCGTGGGTGTTCGGGATGAGATAAACGGTGTAGTCCGGATCAGCCGCCCAACCTCGGCCGATGGACAGCACAAACAACAAGACGGCAAGACCTTTCTTACTCAGCAGCATGGCGGCAACACCAATAACAATCGACAGTATAGAACTTATGACGCCGGGAGGATCTTCAGCACATAGGCGTTTTCACAGGGCCGCGCGGCGGGGAGTTCCACCTGCAGAGCGTCGGTTTCCCGGGACCACTCGATCTCTGCGTCCGATCCCAGCAGGCTGACGTCTGCAATCTCGCCGGTGTAAAAATGCAGGTTCGAGCCAAGCGACGAGATACGGACCTCTGCGGCCTCCGGCCAGCCCAGAACAATCGCGTACAAGACATCACCTTTTGTCGTGAAGCGAATGTCGAGCGGCGTGTACGGCTTCTCGTTCCGCTCGGAGAACATGCCGCCGGCGTTGCGCGTCGGACCTTCCCCGAACACTTTCCAGGGACGAGTGTCGTAGATGGCTTCTCCGTTCACATCGAGCCACCTGCCGATGCCGAGCAGGCGCTCCTCCACAGGCGGCGGGATCACGCCCTCGCCGTCAGGATCGGCGTTCAACAGCATGACGCCGTTCTTGCTGACGATATCGACAAAGGCGTCCACCAGCCGGTCCACTGACTTGTAGTCCGGGTCCTTGTGGTTGTACCAGGGCCCGACGGCGGTGTCGGTCATCCAGAGCAAAGGCCGCATGTCGTCGGCGCGCCCGCGCTCGAAGTCGAGCACGCCGGCCTCGTGGTCCACATGGTCGTACTTATAGATGAAGGCCACTTCTCGGCCCCAGTTCGAAGCCCGGTTGTAGTAGTCCGCCACCACCTGTTCCCGCAGTCTTTCCGGAATCACCCAGCCGAATCCCATGTCGAACCAGACGAGGTCCGGCTGGTAGTTGTCGACCGCCTCCAAGAACATGGCCCGCCAGCGCTTGAGGTAGTTCT
>CAYLSS010000113.1:0-5804 GCA_964385765.1 uncultured Solibacteraceae bacterium | reverse complement strand
TGCGGCGTCGTGCCCGATGTGCGCGGCGGCGATTCCTTGTGCGGCTCCGCATAGAGGCCCGCGTTCTTCCCGTCGCCGGCATCGTACTGATACGCCTTCTCGTAGTACATCCAGGCGAACGAATGGTGGAACGAGGCGAAGAACTTCATCCCACGGCCGCGGATGGCTTTCTCGAGCTCTCCCGTGATGTCCCGCTTCGGCCCCATATTCTTTGAATTCCAGCGGGTGACCTGGCTGTCCCACATGGCGAAGTTGTCGTGATGGATGGCCACCGGCCCCGCGAACCCCGCGCCGGCGGCCGCGAAGATCTCGGCCCACTCTTCGGCATCAAACTTCTCCGCCTTGAACTTCGGAATGATGTCCTTGTAGCCGAACGTCTTCTGATCGCCGAACCACTTCCGGTGGTAGGCGAATTCCTTCGCGTCGGGATGGTACATCCGGCTGGCATACCAGCCCTGGGGCTCGGGAGAATACTGGTTGGCGAAGCTGATAGGTCCCCAATGGGTGTAGATGCCGAATTTGGCGTCCTTGAGCCACTCGGGGATCTGCCATTTCCCAAGCGAACCCCACGAGGGATCATAAGGACCCTCGCCCGCCGCGATGGGCAGCGCCATCATCAGCCAAATGAACAAAAGAACCGGCCGCATGACTACTTCTCTCTTTCAAGACGCAGCGTGGTGATGGACGGCGACGCGTCCAGGTACATGGTGATCGAACCGGGCTCGCGGCTGAAGCGGATTTCCTGGTTCGAGGGGATGAGGGAAACCCTGGTCAACTCACCGAGCCGATCGGTGCTCAGGGTCAACTGCACCTGCTCCTTGGTGGTCGTCAACTCCGAGGGAAGAACCTCGGCGGTCGATCGTCCCCCGAGGTTGGTGCGGGAGCCGGTGGTGTTGTTGACGAGGTATAGTATCCGGTCATTCCCCTTGCGGTTCATGGTCAGCGAGTAGTCCCGATCGCCCTCCACACTGACGGCCGGATCGCCGATCAGGCGTCGGGTCAGCTCGCCCAGCACGTCCGGCGACTGGCCGAACCCCAGCTCTTCGCCGCTGATGTAGATGGCGCGGCCTTGCCCGAACTCGTTCTCCACCACAGCCGGTGTCCGCCCGGCGAACTCCCACTTGGCCAGCACCCGGCCGGTGGTCAGCTTGACTGTAACCGCCCCGGGATTGCCGCGCAGTCTCCGGATCAGCTCCGAGTCCGGCAACAGCATCATCGTCTTATAGCCCGGGAGGTGCCCAGCGTAGTCGACGCCGAAGACGTCGGCGAGGGCGAAATTGTCCCGCAGGTTCGCGTTCTCATCGAAGCGCGATGAAAACCCGAACGCGATGAGATTCCCGCCGCCGCGCACGTACTCGCGAAGCTTGTCCGCCATCTTGTCGCTGAGAGGGGCGTTCTCCGGCAGGACCACCAGCCGGTGGGCCTTCGGGTCGAAAGGCTCCTTTGCGAAGGCGCTGCCGGTGAGCCGCGTCAGGTATCCGAGCCTGCGGAGCGTGAGATCGGTCTCGCTGCCGGGAACGGCGCCCGCGGACCGTGCGTACCGTCGCCGGTCGCTGTGCGGATACGTCCGGTCCCAGATCTCGCCCACCGCCGGCGCCTTGACGAGGTCATCGGAGGGATCTCCGCGGTAGATGCCAATCTCGGCGAAGGGCTGCGAGCCCTGTATCCACTCCTTGTTGCCCTTCAGCCAGTCGCCCACAGCCCGCAGCCGGGCGACGTCCTCCTCGGTGTTATACACGCCGGAGTGTCCGGGCGTCATGGCGGCGAAGACGTTGCCGCCGCGGATGAAGACGCTGCCGGCCGAAACGATGGCTTCTTCTCGGGACATCGACGATCGCGGCGCTTCATCGCTCATCGGCACATACCACGATGTGTTCAGGAGAATGCCGGTCTCAAAGGGACGGTCCCAACCCTGGCCGACAGTGGCGATGCTGTCGATGCGCTCGCGGCTGTGCCCTTCGATCGAAAACCAGTCCGCCTGGCCGTCGACGCGCCGGGCGCGCTTCGGCAGCGTCGCGTCGGCCCGGCCGGCGCCGTTGAACGTGAACTCGATGTCCGGCCGCACAGTCGTGATCGCTTCGCGGATCTCCTGGAGGTACTCCTCCAGCGTCTTGATGTTGAACTCGACGGCCTCGGCCTCGGTCGCCTCCTCTACCGGTTTTCCATACTCCTTCTGAAACGCCTGGGCTGTGTACTTGTCGCGGGACAGCGGGACTGGCTGGGTATAGAGATCGAGGTAGAAACCGTGAAACGGTCCGTACTTGTTCATGATCTCGATCAGATGATCGATCACGTACTGCCGGTAGGGGGAGTAGAACGACATCCAGTCACCCGGAAAACAGCGGCCCATGGGCTTTCCCGCGGCGTCCCGGCACACCCAGTCCTTGAACTTCGGTTCCGGATTGGCATCCAATCCAACCGAGTAGTAGACCACGATCTTCATACCGTGCTTGCGCAGCGCCTTCAGCGTATCTCCCAGAAGGTCGCGCTCGGTCATGAAGTTCGTGTGTTTTGTCTTGTGCGGCACGAGGCCGTCATGCCACTTGTCATAAAAGATCACGCCTGTGGCGCCGGCCTCCTTGAACGCCTTGACGGTGGCATCGGGGTCGTAGTCGCGGCCGAGCCCCTTGTTCCACTCGGCCAGGTCGGCCAGTTGCTGTTCCCGGCTCCACTCCCCTTTGCCGATGAAGTCCAGTCCCCAGGTGCCGCTGGTGGTGTTTGCAATAAACCCCGTCATGACGAACAGTTGCGGACCTTCATACCAGGACGCCCGAGCGCTGTCGGCCTCGGGAGAGGCGCCCGACGCGAGACGGGAAAGCATCAAAATCAGTAACGAAAAGGCTGCGAGTGATCTCATCGGTTTCTTCCTATGGTTGTTGCTGGATTGCGGGAGTCGATACACAGACATCCCCAGGTTCGGGACGAAACAAGCATACGGGACCCCATTCGGGGAAGCAATTTGAAATATTTTAAGGCCTCATTCACATGAACTGAAGCCCCGCACCGGGCGCCGCCGGCTCCGCTCAGCGCAGTTGCAGTTTGACCACGACGGCGAAGTCGCAGGGCTGCTTGGGCGGCATCTGGACGTGCAGCGCTTCCCCGTCGTGTGTCCAGTCCAGATCGCCGCTGTACCCGAGCATGCCGACCTTGGTGAACTCGGCGTCGGTGGCGAATTCCCCCAGCGAACGGATGTCGATGATCGCGCCCTCACCGGGCCAGCCGAGCACGATTGCGTAGAGCGTATCGTCCTTTTGGGTGAAGCGCACATCCTCGGCAGTGGACGGCTGCGTCCGCTCCTGAAAGTTGCCCGAAGCGATCCGGGTCGGACCCTCGCCGTATACCTCCCACGGCCGCGTCCCGTAGATCGCCTCCCCATTCAACCGGAGCCACTCGCCAATCTGTTCCAACGTCTCTTCGACTTCCCCGTCCAGCGAACCATCGCCGCGCGGCGGGACGTTCAAGAGGAGGTTGCCATTTTTGCTGACAATGTCGGCTAGCGTATCGACAATCGTGTCGGCGGACTTGTAGTCGTCATTCCGGGTCCAGTACCAGGCGCCGATCGAAGTGTCCGTCTGCCAGGGTGCGTCGCGAATCTCCCGCTGTACGCCTCGCTCCATGTCCAGCACGGCCGTGCCCTCGAGGTACTTTCCATGACGGACATCGGAGAAATTCTTGACATTCATGACGGCCTTCAACTGCCCGCCGTTCCACTTCATATTCTCGTTGTAGTAGTAGGCGACCAGCTCCCGGCCGGACTTGCCGAACGGGATTCCGCCGTCGAAGTAGAACAGGTCCGGCTGGTGCTGGTCGAGCAGGTCTTTCAGCCGGCGAAACCAGCTCTCCTTCCATTCCTCCGAAGGATTCAGCGGGTAGTTGCGGTTGGCGTCCGGGTGGGGCGGGTGATAGAGCTCCTGGTAGGCCGGATCGTTCCCGTCATACGGCACACCGGCGAGCGGGCCTCTCTTGTCGGCCCCTTTGTTCACGTTGAACCAGCTATAGCTGCGAGCCAGGTGCGTTGTCACCCCGAACACCAGCCCCCGCTTTCGGGTCGCCTCGCGCCATTGCTCGACAACGTCAATCCCCGGCCTTTTCTCCACCGAGTCCCAGGAATGGTGCCTGGAGTCCCAGAGATCGAAGTTGTCATGAAAGGTGGCGATGGTGACGATGTAGCGGGCGCCGGCGCGTTGGAACAGGGCGGCCAGGCGGTCGGCGTCAAACTTGTCAGCCTCCCAGCGGGCGATGATGTCCTTGTATCCGACCTTCGACGGGTGGCCGAAGTGCTTCACATGGTGTTCGTACGCCGGATGACCCTCGATGTACATGTTCCGCGCGTACCAGTCATTGACGGTGTCGCTGGGCGCGCCGACCACCGATTGCGGGCCCCACACCGTCCAGATGCCGAACTTCGCGTCACGGAACCACTGCGGGCATTCGTACTGTTCGAGGGACTCCCAGGTGGCGTCAAACTTCTCAGCCGCGGCCGGCGGCACAAGCGCGGCCGCCGCAAGGATCGTCAGGATTCGAAATTGGCTTCTACTCATTAGGGAACGACACAAGCTTATTGCGGCTTGGCCGGGCGAGGCAATTTCAACTATCTTAAGACCTGATTCAGCAGATTTTAAGCCGCGTCCGGGAACGCTGCTGATAGGATAGAACCGCCATGCGAGCACTGGTTCCGATGATGTTCCCGATCTTGTCGATCTGCGCCCTGGTCTGCTTCGGACAGGGGCCGCTGCCCGACGATCTCGGCCCGGCGGAATACTACCGTCCGCCGCAGCTCACCCTGATGGCCGGCTTCATCAAGGATCCCCAGCATGCCGACTTCACGGTGGAGGAGTGGGCCCGGGGGATCGGCAAGAACTTCGACGCCAAGAAGATCGTCAGCCGGGTCAAAGAGGCCGGCTTCGCCCAGATCATCTGGTACGACAAATGGATTGACGGCCTGGTCTTCCGCAAAACGAAGACCACCAGCTATGTGACCGAGCGCGACTTTCTGGCCGAACTGGCGCCCGAGTGCAAGCGCCAGGGCATCAAGCTGGTCATCTACTTCAACACTTTCTACGACGGGAATCCGGAATTCGAGCAGTGGGCTTGTGTCGATCAGCGGGGCAAACCGGTCCCCTTCTCCCCGTTCTGGCCGCTCAACCTGCTCAGCATGTATTCGCCGTTCCGGGACAAGGCGCTCGAGCAGATCCGCGAGCTGCTGGTGGACTACGACGTCGACGGCATCTGGCTCGACGTGCCCGGCTACGGGAGCTTCTGCTACGACCAGTGGTCCCGCGAGGCCTTCCAGAAGCAGTTTGGCAAGCCGCTGGAAGAAGCCTCGGCCATGGAGCGGCGGCGCTTCGCGGTCACATCCGCCCGCGACTGGAACAAAGACGTGGCCGCCTTCATTCGCCGCGTGAAACCCGAGGCGACTGTCACCACCAACGGCTTTCCTGATCCTCTGGGAGAAGGGCCGTTGTCCGCTATCCATCGAGCCGAGCCGCTGGACTACTTCAGCTCCGAGCGCCATACGAGCGAGCTCCAGTTGACGAGCGCGCCGATTCTCTCGGAACTGATCAAGCCGGTGGAGGTCGGCACCTTGATCTCCGACGACTGGTTCACTCCGCTGAAAAGCGGCCCGCTGAAGAGCTCGAAGGACGCCAACCAGATGCACCTGGAGCTGGCGACGGTGCTGGGAGGCGGCACGAATATGTACCTGGCGCTGGCGCTGGCCCACGACGGCACCGCGCATGAATACACGTTGAAGTGGCTGGACCTTGCCGGAGAATGGCTGGAGGCCCGGCGGCCGTACCTCGAAG
>CAYLSS010000112.1:5854-8448 GCA_964385765.1 uncultured Solibacteraceae bacterium | reverse complement strand
CTGGCGGCTGCCTCGGTGGCTCTCAAGATGGACGGCAACACGGTCAGCGAGGCCCGGATCGTGATGGGGCACGTGGGACCGGCGCCGGTGGTGGCCTCGGCGGCGGCGAAGTCGCTGGCGGGCAAGACAATGAGCGAGTCGGTCGCCGAGAAGGCCGGCGCGGACGCGGTGAAGGGGGCCAAGCCCCTCAGCCAGAACGCCTACAAGGTGCAACTGGCGAAGGTCGCCGTGAAGCGCGCGCTGCTGGCGGCGGCAGGCTGAGGAGGGAACCAATGGAATACGCCGGACTGAGCATTATCGACAACGATCGCTGCGAATTCCTGCGCTGGAAGGGAATGTTCGTGGACAAGGACCACGACCCGAAGACCGCGTCGGGTGACCGCCTCTTCTGGTGCCACAAGACGCAAAACTGCCTCGGGCTCGACGGCAGGATCGCCGATGATTACGAGTGCAATGAAACCCGCGGCTGCTATCGTCAACTGTAGCCGCTCTCGAAAAACCGACGTTCCGGTGGGGCCGGAAACGCCGCGGCCCCACTGACTTCATTCTTCTTGCGCTCTCGGGTTCCACGCGAGGGGCGTGGCGCAGAGGATGGTACAATTAAAGTAATCACCTACTGGGAGGGATTGGGATGCGACTTCTGACTACCACACTTTCTCTATTCGCATTGACCGCTTCGTTCGCCATCGGTGCGTCTCTACCTCAGAACAATGTTAAGGGCGTCTACGTCGAGGCACGGACCGCCGATGTCTATACCGGCCCCTGCTTCGCAAACGGAGAAGCCGGACTCGTCGGCAAACGCGCCGTCTTCGGCTGGCAGGTCGAGCAGGGTTCATGGCAGGGCGTGAAGATCGACGGTCTCGGCGTTGTCGGCGTCGTTCGGGCCAATGATACGCTCGGATACGTGCTGGGTAATACCTATCCGGTAAAGGCCGTCCTCATCGTTGACGAGGAAGCTACTATCGAACAGCGGACAGCGCTGCGGCAGTTCGCGGTGCACATGGCTGGCGACTTGCTCCAGGACATCGTTCGGGTCGAATACCAGCCGATCGATCTCAACGTCGCCGACGGCAACGTCCACGGCGCTCAGGCGACACTCGTGGCCGGCAAGATGGCCAAAATCGAGACTCGCGCCCTCAACGTGGGCGACCACATCTGCACCAACGAGGAAGTCTGGTACCGCCCGCTGACCAAGCTGCACCACGCGATGCCCGCCTACACCATGGCCAACTCCTATCAGGGTGAGGGTCTGGACACGCGCTGGAGCGCTCCCGATCAGCGCAGCGCCTTCGTTGGCGAGTTCCACTACCACGAATAAGTAACCGGCAGGGAAAGAAGACCTTATAAAAGGCTGGCTCCCGCAACGGCGCCCGCCTTTTCTATTTGGGCCGCGCTCCATCTAGAATGATGGGTTGCCTGCGATCCTATTAGCCGTTTTCGGCGCCCTCCTCACCGTCGCCGCGTGCTATTCTCTCGGACGCGCCCTCAGCGCCGGACTCGGTCTGCCGCACAGTCTCCGTTTCGGACTCGGCGCGATCGCCGCCAGCCTGTCGATCTTCCTGTTATTCTGGGCCGGGCTCGCTTATTCCCGGCTCTTGACGCTCCTGCTGCTCCTCCTGGTCTTGCCTCTGTTTTGGGTAACGCCGGGTCGGCTCCCTGCCCTGCCACGCAGATGGGAGGAACGCCTCCTTCTCCTTGCAGGGAGCGTCTACTGCGTTTACTACCTGGTCCACGCGCTGGCGCCGGAGATTCAGCCGGATGCAGTGACCTATCATCTTGGCCTGGTTCGGGAATGGCTGCTGCTGAACTCGTTTCCCGATCGCATTGGTTTCTATGAACTGCTACCACAGGGTTTCGAGATGCTGTTCGCTCCGGCGTATGCCATTGGTCGCTCCCCGGCGGCGAAGCTCGTCCACCTCGCCTTCCTGCTGGCCACCGTCGCACTCATGTTCGCCACCGGCCGCCGGCTCGGCCTGGCTCCGGCGGCGTGCGGCGCGGCATCGATTCTGTACGCCGCCACTCCCGTGGTCGGCATTTCGGCCACCTCGGCATACAACGACGCAGCGCTCGTCTTCTACACGCTGGCGGCTTTCTACCTGCTTCTGCGCTTCTGGAACGAGCGCGAAACGAGACCCTTCGTGTTCGCGGGCCTGGCCGCCGGATTCTGCTATGCGATCAAGATGCCCGGCCTGCTCGTTCCTGCCGCCGGTGTGGCGGCTTTGGTCCTTTCACGCCGCTGGAAGCCGGCGATTGGATTCTCCGCAGGCGCGGCCGTTGCGGTAGCGCCATGGATGATCCGCAGCGCTCTGGCGACGGGGAATCCGTTTGCGCCGCTGCTCAATTCCGTCTTCGTCAACCCGTTCTTCCACATAGCGACCGAGCAGCGTCTCTCGGAGATCCTGCGGGAGTACGGCGGGTTCCAGCCCTGGGAGCTGCTAATGGAAGTCACAATCAGAGGTCGGGGATTGCAGGGGTTGATTGGACCGGTGTTTTTGCTATCTCCGCTCGCCCTGCCGGCTCTCCGCTCGGCCCGCGGCCGGTTGGTTTTGCTTGCCGCGGCCGTCTTGTCCGCGCCGTGGTTACTCAACCAGGGG
>CAYLSS010000112.1:0-5844 GCA_964385765.1 uncultured Solibacteraceae bacterium | reverse complement strand
CGATTCCTCATGCCCGGGCTGCTCTTCGTCGCGCTCGCCCTTGCGATCGCTCTGCCCCGGAAAGCCGCCGTCTCTTTGGCGCTTTGCCACTCGTTGCTCGGCCTGCCGGCAGCAATGCAGCTTTACGCCGATGCCAACGCATGGCGATTGGAAGGACTGCCATGGCGGGTGGCGACCGGACTCCAGCCGCCGGCCGAGTATTTCGATGAGGCGTTTTGGGAACATCGGATCGCACGGCTCGTCGAGCAGCATGTTCCACCGGACGCCTTAATTCTGGATCTGTTCGGAGCGCCGTCGGCATACTTCGATGCACCTGTCATCGGACCCTGGCACTCGGCCGCCGCGGACCGGATGCGGGAAGCGCTCGTTCTCGCCGCCAAACCGACCGGCGGGACATACAAAGAGCTGGAAGCTGCCTGGAGCGCCCGTCAACTCAACCGGATCCGCATCCTGCTAGCGAAACCCGCCACTGCCGAATGGGGGCTGCACGAAGTACGGCTCCGAGGACCGGGCGGCGTGCTCGCCGATCGCAGCGGCTGGAGCGTCAGCAGTTGGCCGAACATTTGGGAAGCGCCGTTGGCCGTGGATCGGAATCGGATCACCCGTTGGGCGGCCTGGGAGCCCGCTCGGCCGGGCATGTACTTTCAGGTAAATCTTCCCTCTTTCCAGCCATTGACCGGGGCAACTGCACTGATCCAGGCATCCGAGCAGGAACATGCGGTGCAATTCCTCGGGCAGGTTTCCGACGGGGGTTGGATCCTCCTGGACGATCGGCCGGAAATCCTGCCCACACCCGCCCTCGACCTGCGCCGCAGCGCCATGCAAGTGCTGCGGGACAACGGCGTCGGCTACATCGTGGCGCCGGTCTCCAACGCGCCGCTTGCCGCGATCGGCGCCGATCTAGTCGCGAATCCGGCCGAGTGGGGCGTCGAGGTGGTTGGCAACGAACGGGGGATCTACCTGCTGAGGCTGGAGCCGTCAGGCGAAGGAGGGTAGTGCCTCGGGCAGCCGATCTATTATATTGGTCCGGGAGTTCTGCTATGACGAACATGACCCGCCGCACGTTCATCGGCGCGACGCTGGCCGCTACCGGGTGCTCGAGCTCGCCGGCAATTGAGATCGACCCAACCCCGCGGTTCGAGCTGTCGCCATTCCTCTACATGCAGTTCATGGAACCCCTCGGCACGACCGACGGCTCAGTGGAAGCCGCCTGGAACCACGACCGGAACGACTGGCGCGACGATGTCATATCCGTCTCCCGGGAGCTGGCGCCGGCCATGCTTCGCTGGGGCGGCATCTTCAGCGATTACTACCGGTGGCGAGAGGGAGTGGGCCCGCGCGACCAGCGCCCGGTCATGCGGAACCTGTTGTGGGGCGGCATCGAAAGCAACCAGGTCGGCACCGCCGAGTTCGTCGATTTCGCCCGCCGCGTCGGAGCCGAACCGCTCATGTGCGTCAACTTCTCTTCCGACGGCCGCGAGCGCTACATGTACGACGGCAAGACCATCCGGACGGCCGGCGCGCGCGAAGCGGCGGAATGGGTCGCCTACGCCAACCGGCCCGGCCACTCCGAGCGGATCGCCCACGGTTACCCTGAACCGCACTCCATCCGCTATTGGCAGCTCGGCAACGAGACCTCGTACGACCCGGGCGGTTTCCGGCTCGAGCAGGCGCAGCGGAAGACCGTCGAGTTTGCGCGGGCGATGCGGGCCGCGGATCCGGCCATCAAGCTGATCGGCTGGGGCGGTCTGGACCGCGGCTCAGAGCGCCGCAACGAGCCGGCGGAAAACTGGACCGCCGGCATGGCCCAGGCGGCGGGCGAGCACCTCGACTATCTTGCCTTTCACCACATGTACAACCCCGACGATCCCGACGAGCCCGCACTCGCCTGGGGGCGGTTCCGCGAGGATCCGGCCCGGACCTGGCAGGTGCTGATGCGGGCCTGGGAACCGCACGACGCCAAGATCCGGCGTATCCGGGAGCTGTTGGGCTCGCATCAAATGCCGCTGGCGATGACCGAATGCCACTTCGCGATGCCGGGGCGCAACCGCTGTGAAGTCCTTTCCACCTGGGCCTGCGGCGTCTCCTACGCCCGCCTGCTGAATGTCCACGAACGGCATGGCGACGTGCTCAAGATCGCTACCGCGGCCGACTTCTGCGGGACGCGCTGGCAGGTGAATGCGGTCATGATCCCCGTGCCCGGAGGCGAATCGTTCCTGATGCCGGTCGCGCACGTCATGAAGCTCTACCGGCAGCACACAGGCACGCAGGCCGTCGAGGTCACCGCGCCAGTGGATCTGGACGTCACAGCAAGCCGGTCCGGGGATACCTATTATCTCCACGTCGTCAATACGAACCGGACGCTGCCGCGGGAGACGGAGCTGCGAATCGGCGGGACAGCGGTTGACGGCACGGTTCACGAGATCGCCGTTGACCCGACCTTCGAGATCCGCAAGCCGGAGCCGCAGTCGATGACGCCGGTCGAGACGAAGACGGACCGAGGCCGCTACAGATTCGCAGCGGCTTCGGTCTCAGCCGTGGAGCTGAAAATGCCCGCTACTTCTTGATCAAGTCGGGATAATGCTTTTTGACCTTCTTCACCTTCGGGATGGCGTGGGCCATCACGTAAGGCTGCATCGGGTTTCGCTTCACGAAGTCCTGGTGATATTGCTCGGCCGGGTAGAATTTCTCGAGCGGCTCGAGGGTGGTCACGATCTTCTTGCCGTAGACCTTCGCTTCATTGAGCTGTTCGATGTAAGCGTCGGCCACACGCTTCTGTTCCTCGTTGGCAAAGAAGACGGCCGAGCGGTACTGCGGACCCCAGTCCGGACCCTGGCGGTTGAGCTGGGTCGGATCGTGAGCGACCGAGAAGAAGATCTTCAAGATCTGGCCGTAGGAGATCCTGCCGGCGTCGTAGGTAATCTCGATTGCTTCGGCATGTTTGGTGGATCCGCTAGCGACAACCTTGTACTGGGCATTCGCGGCTGAACCGCCCGCATAGCCGGAAACGACGGACTTCACGCCGTCAATCGGTTCAAAGACGGCCTCGGTGCACCAGAAACAGCCGCCGGCCAGAACGGCTTTCTGGGTTCCGGTCGCTTCGATATCGGCCTTCGGATCCGGGAAGTTCTCTGCCGGTCCGCCGGCGCCGAATAGTGAGGACAGACTCGAGAATGCAGACAAAATCAGTACCCCTCCCAAAATCAAAATCGGAACTGCAAGACGCTTTTTGGTCATGGATTCAATCCCCAAAGCGGACGTCAACGTCCGCCGCCCTGTAGTTAGGATGCGGCAGACCGGGCAGGCGTTGCGAAACTCAGTCTACCGGAACCAACTCCGAGGCCAGCGCCTCGGCGATTTGCTTGCCGTGGAAGCGCCCATTTTCGATGAAGATTTCGTTGGTTTGCATGCCGGCAACCAGCACGCCCGCCAGATGGATACCCTTGCGGGCGCTCTCCAGCGAATCGGGATGTGTATAGGGACGCTGCGTTTCCACATCGAAGGTGATGCCGTGAGCGGCGAGGAAATTCGTGTCCGGGTGGTAGCCTGTCAGGGCGAAGACGAAGTCATTCTCGACGGTCACGAGGCCGTCAGGGGTCTGGATATCGATCTCACCTTCACGAATCTCCACCACTTCCGAACTGAAGAACGCCTTGATCTCGCCGTTGTTGATGCGGTTCTCGATATTGGGGAGAATCCAGTACTTGATTCGATCCGAGAGCTTTTCGCGACGGTGGATGAGCGTGACACGGGCGCCGGTCCAGAAGAGCTCGAGGGCGGCGATGGCGGCCGAGTTCTTGCCGCCAACGACGGCGACGTCCATATCGTAATAAGGATGCGACTCCTTGTAGTAATGGATAACCTTCGGCAGATCCTCGCCGGGCACATTGAGTAAGTTCGGCCGGTCATAGTAGCCGGTGGCGAGAATCACCTTTTGCACACGGTAGCAGTGCTGCCGGCCACGGCGGTCAGTAGTGCGGATGGTGAAGCGGTTGTCCTCACCGTCGATGGCGTCGACGCCCTCGTATTGGTGTATGTTCAGTTCATAGAGATCGGCCACGCGTCGATAGTACTTGAGAGCTTCCGTCCGGCCGGGCTTTTCATTGAGCGACGTCATCGGGATGTCGCCGATCTCGAGCAGCTCCGGTGTGGTAAAGAAGACCATATTGGTCGGATAGTTATAAAGCGAGTTGACGACACAGCCCTTGTCGAAGAGGATCTCGCGCAGGCCTCGTTTCTTCAATTCGATGCCGCAGGCGAGCCCCGTCGGGCCTGCGCCCACGACCGCGACATCGTAATCGTGGTCGCTCATAGCATTGCCTCCACCTTTGCATAGACTGACTGGAGCGCTTCAGGGAGCGCATCGGCATCCTTCCCGCCACCCTCGGCCATGTCGGGACGCCCGCCGCCGCGCCCGCCAACGGCCTTCGCCACATCGCCCAGCAACTTACCGGCGTGGATCTGTTTTGTCAGATTCCTGGTGACCGCCGTAAGCAGCGCAATGCTGCCGTCGTCGGCCGCCGCCAGAACGATTACCGCCGATCCCCACTTATTGCGGAGCGTGTCGGCGAGGGCGCGCATCTGAGCGCGGTCCATTCCATCAACGCGGCCGGCGAGGACTTTGACGCCATTCAGGTCTCTGGCCTGTGACTCGAGACCGCCGGCCTCGGACTGAGCAACCTTGTTCTTCATCCGCTCGAGCTCTTTTTCAAGCGCGCGCTGCTCGCTGATCAGGCGTTCCACCTGGTTCACGAGCTCGGGCTCGGTGGTCCGGAGTGTGTCGGCGACCCGATGCACCGCCTCCGACGTCTGCTGGAACCGTTCGAGGGCTCCGATACCGGTGATCGCCTCGATGCGCCGCACACCGGCCGAAATGGATCCCTCATAGACGATCTTGCAAAGGCCGATGTCGCCGGTGCGGCTGACATGCGTGCCGCCGCAAAGTTCCTTGCTGAAGCTCGGAATCGAAACGACCCGGACGCGGTCGGCGTACTTCTCTCCGAACAAGGCCATGGCGCCGCTGGCGACGGCTTCGTCGAGTTCCATCAAGTCAGTCGAGACGCCGGCGTTGGCCAGGATCTGCTCGTTCATGATTCGCTCGACCTCGGCGATCTCCTCGGGGGTCATTGCCGCGTAGTGGGTGAAATCGAAACGCAGCCGGCCCGGCTCAACCACGCTTCCGGCCTGCTTCACGTGATTGCCGAGCACCCTCCGCAGAGCCGCGTGGAGCAAGTGAGTGGCGGTGTGGTTGCGGCGGGTGGCATCGCGTCGCGTGGCGTCGACCCTGGCGAGGAGCTTGTCTTGGAGGCGAACCGGCGCAACGGTTTCGATCTTGTGAACCGTCAGGCCGCGCACCGGAGCGTAGGCGTCGGTGACCCGTGCGACCCTCTCGCCGGAACTCGAGTAGAGGGCGCCTCGGTCGCCAACCTGCCCGCCGGACTCGGCGTAGAAGGGCGTCCGGTCAAGAACGAGCTCGGCCGTTTGTCCCGCCTGAAGCTCGCCGACCTCAGCCTCGTCACGAATCAGCGCCGTTACCGATCCTTCAGCTTCGACGGTCTCATAGCCGAGGAACTCCGGCTTACCGCGTTCCAGCACCGTCTGGTAGACGGGCGGAATCTGGGCCCTCTCGGCGCCCTTCCAACTCGCGCGAGCCCGGGCGCGCTGCTCGTCCATTGCCTGGTTGAAGGCCTCCATGTCGATCGAGAGACCGATCTCCCGGGCCATCTCTTCCTGCTCGTCGAGGGCAAGTCCGTAGGTGTCGTAGAGCTTAAAGGCGACATCGCCGGGCAGGACGCCGCTGGTCGCCTTCTTCGCTTCGTCGTGGAATACACGTTCGGCGACCTG
>CAYLSS010000111.1:0-8506 GCA_964385765.1 uncultured Solibacteraceae bacterium | reverse complement strand
GCGGACACGTTGGACCGCGAACCGATGGCGACGTACATCTTCTCGCCCTGGGGGTCAAACAACACGGTGCGCGTCCAATGGCCCTCGTCGAATTCAGACATGTCGACGATCTCCTCGCCCGGACCGGCGGTCATCGACTCGGCATCGTACTTGTATCGCTTGACCGAGGTCGTCTCGCCAACGTAAAGATAGCCGTTCCAGAAGTCGAGTCCGTAGGGCCGGTTGAGACCCTCCAGCAGCACCTTACGACTGTCGGCGCGATGGTCCCCGTCCGTGTCCCGCAGGACATAGACTTTTCCATCACGGGTGCTGTCGGAGAGCAGAACCTCGTTCGACGGGCCAAGCACCATGTAGCGCGGGCGCTCGAATCCGACGGCATAGTCGTCGATCGTAAAGCCCTCCGGCAATTCCAGCGACGCCCCGTCGGGACGCTCGATGACTTGCGGGCGATTCCGCGCGGATGGCGTGTGATACGGTTCAGGCAGCGGCTCGGGCGCCTCCTGAGCCAGTGACGCGGCGGCCAATAGCGCCGCCGCGGCGAAGGTGAAAATCCCAGTTTTTATCATTGCCAAAGACCAGTCCCCCCGAAAGATTCCAGTTTATCTGATTCCCCAGAGGCAACCGAAGACGCTAGCCTGATAGTTTCGATCACACCAGATGCCACGCAAAACAGTACTCGTCACCGGCGGCGCGGGATTTCTCGGCAGCCACCTCTGCGACCGACTGATTCAGGACGGCGCCGAAGTCCTCTGCCTCGACAACTTCTTCACCGGGTCCAAGGACAACATCGCCCACTTGATGGGCCACCCGCATTTTGAGATGATCCGCCACGATCTGGTCGAGGCGATCTTCCTCGAGGTCGATCAGATCTACAACTTCGCCTGTCCCGCCTCGCCGGTGCATTATCAGTACAATCCGGTGAAGACCGTCAAGACGAATGTCATGGGAGCCATCAATATGCTCGGTCTGGCCCGCCGGGTCAAGGCCCGCGTGCTCCAGGCATCCACATCGGAGGTCTACGGCGACCCTCGCGAGCATCCGCAAACGGAAAGCTATTGGGGTCACGTCAACCCCATCGGCGTACGGAGCTGTTACGACGAGGGCAAACGCGTCGTCGAGACGCTGATGATGGACTACCACCGGCAGAACCGCGTCGAGGTCCGGATCGTCCGCATTTTCAATACGTATGGTCCGAGGATGGCCGTCAGCGACGGGCGGGTGGTGAGCAACTTCATCGTGCAGGCGCTTCGCGGGGAACCGATCACGATTTACGGCGACGGGAACCAGACGCGATCCTTCTGCTTTGTTTCGGATCTGGTCGAAGGCTGCGTCCGCATGATGGAGGCCGAGGACTTTCTGGGGCCCGTCAACCTCGGCAACCCCGGCGAATTCACGATTCGCGAGCTCGCCGAAAAAGTCATCGAGCTCACTGGATCGAAGTCCACCCTCCTCAGGAAACCGCTGCCGCCCGACGACCCCATCAAGCGCCGCCCCGATATCAGCCTGGCCCGGGACAAGCTCGGCTGGGAACCGACGGTAGATCTGGAAAACGGACTCCGGCAGACTATTTCGTACTTTGAGCGCGTTGTGTCCGAGATGGATTAGCGGGGCCGGCGTGGCTCATCGCCGGCTGCGTTCTCAGGTTTCCGGCCGGTCAGTGAGCGCCGGGTCGCCTATGTCGAACTCGGGTCCGTCACGGGTCCATTTCGAGGCATTGAACATCCGTCCGCCGCCCTTCCCGTGGGCCCGTAGCAGCAATATGTGTCAGTTCGGCAAACGGCGTAACGGTCAGCCGGATAACCATGATTCCATGCGCTCGACGCGCGCCGAGTCTTCCATCGGCAGATGGCTCGGGTGATCGAAGCCGGCATGGCTGTACGGATCGGGTCGTTCAAGCTCCCTTTCCCAGTCGCCGACGAACCGCTGGTGGTCGGTCGAGGGAAACTCCGCGGCGGCCATTGTCTGTTGAACCCTCACCGCCGGGGTGACGATATTTCGGAAACCGACCGCGCTCGCGCGAACAGCGAGATCCAGTAGTTGGTAGCGAGCACTGGTGAACCTGTCGCCAATCCCGCCGAGTTCCGCCAATCGCTCTTTGGCGATCAAACCGCAAACGCCACTGATGAGTGAGACCTCTCGGGCGCAGGCGAGAGATCCGCCGTGGCCGGAGGAGGCAGGGTCCCATCCGGAATACGCGTAGCGCAGCTTCGGACCGGCCAGCACACCGGCGTCGTGGACACGGCCGTCCGCCCTCAGCACCATAGGCGACACACAGGCCACGCCCGGCATACTCGCATACAACGCCAGATGGCGTAGCAGGTTGCTCTTCGATACATCACCCGGGAGGTCGCCAAGAAGGACGCAGTAGTCCTTCTCCGGCTCGGCGGTGGGCTCGATTTGCAGCAGATCCGGGTGACGTTCATTCACAACCGCCCGCGCCGGGACGCCGAGCCGCTCTAGATGGGCGTTCACGGCTGCTCGATGCCTTTCCTGGATACCTGGTTTGCGCTCCTGTCCGAAGGCCACGCTGCCCGGCGCCTTACGCCACCGGTAGAGCACGCGCCGGATGTGGCGGATCTCCCTAGTTCTTTCGGACAGGCGCAGCAGGAGCTCGAAGTCCTGGACTCCGTCGAACCTGGAATCGAAACCACGGCAGTGGACAAGCGTCTCGCGTCTTAAGGCAAGCAGGTGGCCGGCGTACATCACTCCCCGAAATAGCTCTGGCGACCAGTCCGGCTTGCTAAAGACCCAGGAATGAGCGCCATCCTCCTCGATGACTTCGTGGTCCGTGTAGACGGCTTGGGCTTCGGGATGACGTCGAAACTCGTTCACGACCGCCGCCAGAGCTTCGGGCCTCAGCTCATCGTCATGGTCGAGCAGGGCAATGAGCTCGCCCGTCGTCATCTCGAAAGCGGCATTCGTCGCGCCCGAGATCCCGCGGTTTGACCACAAAGTCCGCGTCTTGATCCGGCCATCCGAACCGGCCAGGGCGGCGAAAGCGCGACAGGTGTCGAGGTCCGTCGATCCGTCGTCCACCATGCAAAGTTCCCAGTTCCGGCAGGTTTGATTCCGGACCGAGTCGACGGCCAGTGCGAGCAGCTTGGCGGGCGTATTGTACACCGGCATCAACACGCTCACCTTCGGATCGTCCGGCGCCGTCTCCTGCGTCCACTCAGCTTCGATGGCAGCCGCCGGGCGAAGGGCCGGGCGTCCCTGTTCACGACCGATCCAGATGTAGTGCGCGAGCGGATTGATCCCGGCCGCGGCGACATCCGGGTTCTCCTCGAGATAAAAGGCCGAATCGAACCGCGGCGACGGATTGCAGCCTTGATAGGCGCCCGCATGGAGGTAGTGATCAAGTGGATTGCGGCTCTCATCGGCGTCGAGATAGCGCTCGCGGTAGTAGGATGTGTCGAAGAACGCGTTCGGATTGCGCCCGCCGGCGGCCCCGCCCGCTAGATAGTCACCCAACGGATTCTTATCCGCGATTTTCGGGTTCTCCGCCAGATAGTAACCCGGATCGAACAGCGGATTCGGCCAGCAGCCCTCCCTCCAGCCCGCAGTTAGAAAATGGACGAGTGGGACTTCTTCGCTGCTGCCGACATAGCGGCGCCGGTAAAACGTGGTATTGAACAGCGGGTGAGGATGGGAGGAGAACGCACCGCCCTCGTACAGATAGTGCGCCAGCGGATTCTTCCCCGCCTCCACCACCTCGCCGTGCTGGGCCAGATAATACGACGAATCAAAGCACAGGCAGGGATTGAACCCCTCAAAGGCGCCCTGTTCCAGATAGTGCTCAAGCGCTCCGGCCGCGTCGCCCGCGGCGGCCGGATGCTGACCGAGATAGTAGGTTGGATCGAACAGAACGTTCGGCCTCCTGGCCTTCCCGGGAGCGCGCTCGCAGAAATCGACCAGAGGGTTGCGGCCGGCCTGCGCGACGTCGGCGTAGGTTTCGAGGTACCAGGCGGTATCGAAGAGTGGATTTGGGAACAAGCCCTTCCCAGCGCCCTCCGACACAAAATGCTCCAGCGGATTTCTATCGCCGGACAACAGATCCGCGTACGTCGCCCGATAGTAATCCGTATCGAACAGAGGATGCGGCCGGCAACCCAAAGCGGCGCCGTAGTAGAGGTAGTGGACCAGCGGGATCACACCCCTCTCCCCGACCTCGGGGTACTTTCTCAGGTAGTATTCAGTGTCGAATAGCGGATGTGGCCGCGACCGGCGACTTCCCGCCGAGAGATAGTGTTCCAGCGGGTTGCGCCCGCTCACTTTCAAATCGGCGTTCCGGTTCAGGTAGTAGGTCGAATCAAACAAAGGATGCGGATTTCGGCCCACGGCTGCGCCTACGGTGACATAGTCCACAAGAGGATTCCCGCCCACCTGCGGATAGGTCCGGATGTACCAGGCCGAATCGAAGAGCGGATTCGGCCAACAGCCTTCTCTGCCTCCGTGGGCAAGATAGTGGGCAAGAGGATTGGCGCCGGAGGAAGCGACGGCCGGATGTCGTTCAAGATACTCCGCGGTGCGCATCAACGGATGCGGATCCCGGCCTTCGCGCGCCCCAGCGACTATGTAGTGGACGAAGGGATTTAGTCCGCCCGCGGCCACATCCGGGTAGCGCTCGAGGTAGTAGGAGGTGTCGAAGAGCGGATTGGGATCCCGGCCCTCCCGCGCTCCGTGCGCCAGGTAGTGAGCCCAGGGGTCCCATCCTCGAACATCGGGATATCGCGCCACATAGTCCTCGGGGTCGAGGAGGACCTTCGCCTCCCAGTCCTGCGTGTGAGGACCGCGAAGCAGCCACCGGCCGCTCGGAATCCGCAGCAGCATGATCACGCGACCGATCCACCGGTCGCCGACCGCCGCGCGCAGCTTGAGAATATGCCGGCCGAACACCTTGCGGGCTAGCTGGCAGCCGAGGAGGTCTGACGCTCGACGAGCGTGGAAAAGCGCTTGCCGATCGCCAGCGCCGGATCGAGAGGCACATCCACCGGCTTGCAGTCGGCTGGGATCGAGATTACCGGCCGCGGGGAGATGAACTTGCCTTCAAAGGCGGGCAGCCAGTGTCGCTGCGCCTCGAGCATCTCGCGGGACATCTCGCGCGCCTCGTTCAAGGTGCAGACAGCGCTGGTCAGCGGATCCATGGCGATGGCTTGAACAATGCGCTCGGGGTCGGCATTCAAAGCGGCCTCCGAGGCCAACGTCTGCACATTGATATTGGTTTGGCAGAGCGCCGCGCACTGTGGCGGCAGTTCGCCGACAAACGTCGGGTGAATCCCTGTGTCGTCGGCAAACGCCGGAACCTCCACGCAGCAGCCGGCGGGCAGGTTGGCGATGTAGCCGTTGTTTCGAACATTGGCCATGAAGCGGAACGGACGTCCCGTGGCCACGGCTTCCATGATATAGGAGCAGTATTCGACGCTCCGGCCGCTGACAGCCGTTGATTCGTACTGCAGGGGATCGTCCTCGGCATACTTCTCCGAAACCAACCGGCACCAATTGTAATACGCTCCGCTTTCACCGCCAAAGCTCGGCTCGTCGCAGTATGAATCCAGCGCCGCACGGTTTTTTCGGAACCAGGGTACGTACTCGCTCAAGTGACCGGTGCTCTCGGTCATGAAGTAACCGAAGTGACGGAAGACTTCCCCTCGAACCTTCTCGTTCTTGTAGTACTCGGGCTGTTCGAAGCGATCCCGCAGCATCGGGTACAGGTCGCGACCGTTGTGTTCCAGCGTCAGGAACCAATCCATGTGATTGATGCCGCCGCAAGTGTACGTAATCTCTTCTTTGGGAACCTCGCAATAGCGGGAAATGAGATCCAGGGTTGTCTGTACCCCATGGCAGAGACCGGCGAAGGATACGCCGGCGGCTTTGCCGAGCGCCAGACAGTTGGCCGCCATCGGATTCGCATACTGCAGCATAATCGCGCCGGGCCTGGCGACGGCCTCCATATCCCGGGCAATGTCGACCAGCACCGGAATCGTGCGCAATCCCCGGAAGATACCGCCTGGACCGAGCGAGTCAGCGATGCACTGGTCAACGCCGTACTTCAGCGGGATCTTGTAATCGAGTTCGAAGGCATCGACACCGCCTACCTGGATCATCACGACCACGAAATCCGCATCCCGGATCGCTTCGCGCCGTTCCAGCGTTGCCCAGACGCTGCCGGGCAGGCCGTTGTCCCGTAGCATCCGGCGGCCAAACTCCTCCATGCGCCGGAGCTTTGTCTCGGTTCGGCTCATCAGCGCAAACTCGCTGTCAGCGAGTGCCGGTGTAGCCATGATGTCGCTCATTAGTGTCTTGCAGAAAACGATGCTGCCGGCGCCGATCATGGCGATCTTTCTTGGCATACCCATACCTCCTTTAGAACCGCGGATTGGCGGCTGACGTCAATCATCATGACACGGGTGTTACCGAAAGCCAATCCGGGCTCACGGTACACTGGAAGCAGATCGGCGAACAATCTCGGTTTCGTTCCGCCTCTCGAAATCTGAAAAGGACCGGTGATCAAGTGCAATTGACTCATGCAAGGTATCTCGTTCTGCTGTTCACTCTGGTGAGCCTGACCTTCTGTGCCCAAGGGCAGACAGCAGGCGAGAGTGGAACTCTCCGGGAAGACGTGGCCGAGCTCAAGGAGAGTCAGAAAGCGCTCGAGCAGGAACTGCGGGAGCTGAAAGAGATTCTCGCACCCGTCCTGGACCGCCTTCCAAAGCCCTTCCGCCCCCAGGACGTCAGTGTCTCCGCATCGCCTGCGCTCGGCGACAACACCGCCAAGATAACGCTGGTCGAATTCAGTGACCTGCAGTGCCCGTACTGCGTTCGCTTCTACGACAACACCTTTCCCGAGATCGTCAAGCACTACGTGGATACCGGCATGGTCCGATACGTGGCGCGGGAGTTTCCGCTGACCTCAATCCATAAGGAGGCGAGCCGGGCCTCACAGGCGGCGCTCTGCGCGGGCGATCAGGGTAAGTATTGGGAGATGCGCGGCAAGGTGTTCGCCAACCGCGATAGCCTCAGCGAAGAGGCGCTCACCGAGTACGCCGTTGAGTCCGGCCTCGAGTTGGACGCCTGGCGTGCATGCCTCGAGAGCGACCGTTACGCCCAGAAAGTCCAGACGGACATGAAGGCCGCGGCACGGCTGGGAATCAACGGCACTCCCTCCTTTGTCCTTGGCCTGACGGATCCCGATGACGCCGGCAAATTCCGGGCGGTAAAGATGCTTCAGGGAGCCGTACCTTTCCCGCACTTCGAACAGGCCATCGATGATTTGCTCCAGGCGCCCGGCGAAGAGTAGCCCTGGTGAAGCAATGCTCTCCCCGATCGTTAGGAAGCCTCCGCGACGACTGCCTCGACGGATCATTCCGGCCGAACCCGCCGGTTAGCCGAACTCGATTCCCATTCGAATAGCCTCGCCGTCAAGTGGTTGCGATTCAAGCCCTCCGCTTTGAGTTCAACGGGGACTGGCATATACTGTTTTAAACAAGAGTATGCGGTTCCGGTTTACTTCTTGACCCAGAAAGGCAGGCCTTCGTGATACGTGTCATATTTCGGCTCAGCGGTTTGCCGGGATGGCTGTCACGTGGCATCTTGAAGCCGCCGCCATTTCGCGATTCCGGGCCGCAGTACGTCACACCTATTGCTGAACGGTCTGGCGCCCCTCGCGGCTCGAGGTTCGGCGCGGCCCGGACCAAAGCATATAGTCCCTGTCCGGACTGCGGGTCGTGGCGACTTGTTCTCTCGCGCAGGCGCAGCTTCATCGATGGAGTCAAGGCAGTATTTGGCGTGCATCGTTCTCGCTGCTTGGGCTGCGGACGCCGCTTTCACCATCACCCGTGGCATTGGGAATATGTGCGGTATGCGCGGTGTCCGCAATGCGCGAACCTCGAGTTGTGCGATTGGACAGAGAGGTACGCCCTGCCTCCGCGACACCGGCGCGTCCTCTTGTTATTTGGCGCCCGTCCGCAGCGGTGTGCCCCTTGCCGGCTCAATTTCGTCGCCTTTCGGCAACGGTGGCAGCCACACCTTAAATCGGCCCGGACCTTTTCGGATTGAGTATAACCACAGATTGAATGGATGGTGGGCGCGACAGGACTTGAACCTGTGACCTCACGCGTGTGAAGCGTGCGCTCTAACCAACTGAGCTACGCGCCCGACTGACAGGCTGTTCTTAATTATAGCCAAGGATACTTGAATCTTGAGGACCGGCGCTGACAGCGGTCAGCGGTCAACGTCCAGCTTCTGGATGAGCGCGGTCAGCATGCGCTTCTCCTCGATGGCGCGCTGGGTCAATTCCTCGTGGTCCTTGGGCGTGATTAGCTTCGAGTTCCTCGCGCGGAAGCGTGGCCGTGATCTGAAAAACCGTCAACGTCAACCGGTGCGCCTTCCGCCAGACCTTGAGTTCGTGGAAGTCTTTCATGCGAAGGCTGCCCAAGGCCACCTCCCGCTTGTAGCTGATCTTCGACAGCAAACTCACGACCTATGCCAACCTGAATCGGCTCAACCG
>CAYLSS010000110.1:3724-8535 GCA_964385765.1 uncultured Solibacteraceae bacterium | reverse complement strand
GGCCTAAGACGACGTCGCCGCCGCCAGCCGGGCCGGCAACCATCGTGTTTACAACTACTTCTAGCGTATCCCAAAACTTGCCTCCTGTTTTAGGCTGACCGGTAGGTCGGCCTAATCCCGCCGTCGCTGGAGACGGCCTTCCTCAAACCGTCGAGGGGGCTGCGGACCCCTCGACCGCCACGATTCAAGACGTGCGTGTAGGACCATCGTGGTCCGGACGTCCTTGTGTCCTAAGAGTTCCTGGACGGTTCGGATATCGTAGCCATCCTCCAATAGATGGGTCGCGAACGAATGGCGAAATGCGTGGGTGGTCACCCGCTTGGTCAGGCCAACCCGTTGCGCCGCCTGATGGACCGCCTTTTGAATCACGGATTCGTGCAGATGGTGGCGATGCCGTATGCCTGTCTCTCGGTCCAGGTAGTGAGAAGAAGCGGGAAATACCCATTGCCAGCCCCACTCGCGGTCGGCATTTGGATACTTGCGGGCCAGAGCGTCCGGCAGTGGCGCCTGCCCGAGTCCGCTCTTCAAATCGGCTTCATGCCGCTGGCGCACGCGCCCCAGGTGATCCTGGAGTGCGTCGAGGAGCACGCCCGGCAGCATCGTGACGCGATCATTCCGGCCTTTGCCCTGCCGGACGGTGATCTCCCCGCAGCCGAAGTCCAGATCCTTGACGCGCAACGCGAGCCCTTCGAGGAGCCTCAGCCCCGCACCGTAAAGCAGCGCGCATACCAGGCGCGGAACACCGTTCAGTTCGGTGAGGATAGCCTCAGCCTCGTCACGGGTCAGCACCACCGGCAACTGCTTCGGCTTGCGGGCTCGCACTACTCCTTCGATGCGGTCCAAGGGCTGTTCCAGGACGTGCTGGTAAAGGAAAAGAACCGCTGCCAGCGCCTGGTGCTGTGTGGACGCGGCCACGTTTTCACTGACGGCGAGATGGGTCAGGAAACGGTTGACATCGCTCTCAGCGAGTTCGCGCGGATGAGTGCCGTCGTGAAACAGGAGGAAGCGGCGAATCCAGTGGAGGTAGGCCTCCTCGGTGCGGCGGCTGTAATGCCGGCTGCGCAGGGCCTCCACCACGCGGTCGTAAAGCCTCGGTGTCGGCTGACCAGGGAATATTCCCAGTGGCGAGCGACGATGCGGCGTCAAAACCTTCATGCCGACAGCCCTCCAACGGCAACTTCAGAGTGTGGGGGGAAGTATAGGTCAATCCCGGCGGCCAGAGCAACCAGTGGACGACAGCGATCACAAATGGATACGCGCGGGCGCCCGGCGCGGTGCCTCAAAAATCTACTCCAACGAGCAAATCGTCCCGTATGGTCGGCTACTCTTTGGAAGCGCTTCGCCGCGGGTAGGTCGATTCGGACACCGGAATTGTTGCATCGATATTGCAAACGAATCCTTTCTGCCGTAACTTTGGCGCCCGTGCTTCGAATATAAGGGTGAGTCGGCGGAAGATATGAGCCGCGGCCGCCTGAGTGGCGTGGCTGATTTTCGGTTCGGCTTCGTGGCCGAAGAGGCGCTTCCACGTCTTCGCGGTTACGGCAGAGCTTCCCTCTTACGACCCCTATCGAAACACCAATGCCTTAATGGCGCCCCCCCCGGGGCGCCATTTTTTTGGCGAACCGCGCCTCCGATGCGATATCTTGACAAGCATGACACGAGGGGCCATCGCGGAACAGGAACTCTCGGCATACCGCCGGGATGGCTACGTTCTCATTAAGGCGCTCTTCGAAAACGAAGAGATCGGTCTGTTGCGCCGCGCAGCGAAAGAGGACAGGGCGCTCGACGAACATGCCTACTCAAAGGCCGATGGTGAAGGCGGCCAGGTCCGGCTATCGCTATGGAATCACCCGGGTCAGGGCATCTACGGGATGTACGCCCGTTGCCGCCGTATTGTGAATTCGGCCGAGGCCATCCTGGAGGGTGAGGTCTATCACTACCACTCCAAGATGATCATGAAGGAACCTCACATCGGTGGCGCCTGGACCTGGCATCAGGACTACGGCTACTGGTACCAGAACGGTATTCTTTTCCCGCTGCTGGTGAGCTGTTTCATCGCCGTGGATCCGGCCACGCGCGAAAACGGCTGCCTGCAGGTGCTGCGCGGTTCGCACGAGCTCGGTCGAATCGACCATGTGCTCTCCGGCGAACAGGCCGGGGCCGACATCGAACGCGTCGAGCAAGTCAAGAAGCGGCTCCCGCTAGACTACGTCGAGATGGACCCTGGCGACGCCCTTTTCTTTCACGCAAACCTGCTTCATCGAAGTGATCGTAACCGCTCCGACAAGCCCCGCTGGGCAATGATCTGCTGCTACAACGCCGCCCGGAACGACCCTTACAAGGACTCCCACCATCCCCGCTATACCCCGCTCGAAAAGGTCGCGGATTCGGCCATCCTGGAAGCTGGCGTGAAACGGTTCGGCGACGACGCCTCCGACGTGGCCTGGCTGGATCCGACCAGCGACGTCAGCGCCAAAAGCCTCGGCGACACCAAGACGGATCCGTAGAATGGAAGCGCGGAACGAGGATTCTTCCAGTGATTGCCAACACCAACGACGGCAGCGGCGCCGCCCCACAACTGCGCTGCTATTTCAACTTGATGGCGCTCAATGACCTGCCCGAATGGTCAGCAGGACCCGCTTCAGCCGATCCCGAAGTCCGGCTCACCGCGATCCGCGACGCGGGCTATGACGGTGTTCAGTTCATCGCTCCGGTCACGAACGACGAGATTGCTCTTTGCGAGCGCCTGGACCTTGGACGCTGCAGCCTCGGCCGGGTGAACGAACCCGCCGGCGCCGAGGAACTCGCCGCCCGCTTCGCCGATGAAGGCCAGGAATGCGCGACGCTGCACGTCGGCTGGGGAATGGAGGACGACCCGGAGGCGTTCCGGCTGATCGAGGCGATAATGGCGGCGTCGGAAAAGTACCAGATTCCGCTTTATCCCGAAACACACCGCGCCACCATCTTCCAGGATATGTGGCGCACCGTTCGCTTCATCGATCAATTCCCTAACCTTCGCTTCAACGGCGATTTCTCGCACTGGTACACCGGACTTGAAATGCGCTACGGCGATTTCGATAAGAAGCTCTCATTCCTGATCCCGGTAATGGAAAGGGTGCGCTTCCTGCATGGCCGGATCGGCAGCCCAGGATGCATTCAGATCGCCGTGGATGGAGTCCGGGACGATAAGCCCTACGTCGCCCACTTCCGTCAGCTATGGACGGCGGCTTTTCGGGGATTTCTCGACACCGCCGTGCACGGCGACTACATCTGCTTCACGCCCGAGCTTCTATCCCCCCGCATCTACTACGCCCGTGTCTTTTCCGTGGATGGAACGCTCCGCGAGGAAAGTGACCGCTGGACGCAGAGCCTGGTGCTGAAAGAGATCGCCGGGGAATGCTGGTCATCGTCTTCGCCCTGACCCGCCCGCGATCCTGGGCCGGAAGCCGACCGTTTGTTTACAGTAGAAAACACTTGAGCCCGCGCTAACCTTCAGGAGATACTCTCAGAAGACGTGTCTAAAGGACCGTTCTGGGAAACGCCTCATTGTCGAGTTCCGCCCCGGACGCATCCAGTTTCGGCATGCAGCTTGCAAGAACAGATCGCACGGACACGAAGCGCAGCTCTTGCAGGCCGGGGCGCGTGATTTTGCTGTTCACGCGTGCTCCGCGGGACGAGGCAAGAGCAAAGGGCTTACCCGCCGGAGCCGCTTCCCGATTGTTCGCGGAGTTCATTCGCGGATGGGGTGAACGGGCATCCGAAGCGGACGCGGAACTGGTGGCTGTGGTCCCCAAAGAGTCGATGCGTTCTCTGCGTCTGCTCCTGCCAGACGCCCGAGTGCTGTGCCAAAAGGGAGACTCTTTCGGCGCCCAACTCGAGTCCGCTTTTCAGACAGCCTTTTCTCTTGATGCGAAAGCCGCCATTATTGTTCCCGGCGACGGCCCTCCTCCGGGACTGCAAGCGCTCGACGACGCTTTTCAGCATCTCGAGAGCGATCAGCATGCAATGGTTCTCTCGCCCTCGCGAGACGGCGGTGTGAATCTGCTGGGCTTCTCCCCGGCCGCCGACCGGGGACTTGCCGGCGTCCGCTGGTGCGAAGCGGGTGTCTGTGCGGCTCTTCGAAGCCACGCGGCGCGGTCTGGCTTGCCCCTGTTCGTGGCGCCGTCTTCCGCTGATGTGGACCACATCTCCGACGTGCGGGCACTCTTCTACAGGAGTTGCTCGGATCCGGCGTGGCGACCGTTCCGGTACCTGCTGGCCGGCCTCTTGAGGCCCGAGCCGCAACCCGCGCCCGAAGCTCCGGCCGAGCTCCCTGCTCGGTTCTTCCGAACATTCCAGGAGCGGGCTCCTCCGCTGCCGTCCCTCTGAAGCGCCAACCAATAGCTCATCGAATTCGTCAGCGGCGCCGGAGCGAATCGATCGCGAGTCGATCGTACGTTTGCTCCAGCCGGTGACTTCCACGGCCGCGCCCGCACGCTTGTCACGCGGGAGATCGATAACACTCGCCAAACGATGATGAGGGAAGGAGGAGGACAATTATGTTTCGAACGATTGGATTCTGCCTGTGTTTCGGCATGGCTCTGTTCCTGAACCAGGCGGCACGCGCCCAGGGAGATGCCTCGATCGTCGGTGTGGTCACCGACCAGAGCGGGGCGGTTCTTCCGAATGCGGAGGTGGTCCTCGTTAACCTCGATAGCGGGGTCGAGCGGGCGACAATCACGAACGAGGCGGGTTCCTATCAACTGCCCGGCCTAGCGGCGGCCCGCTACCAAATCAGAGCATCGTTCCCCGATTTCAAGAGTGCCGTCAGC
>CAYLSS010000110.1:0-3714 GCA_964385765.1 uncultured Solibacteraceae bacterium | reverse complement strand
AGCTCGGAGTTTCCCCTGCGGGTCGGTCAGGAACGGCGGGTGGACCTTACGCTCCAGCCGGGCCCCGTCAGCGAGACCTTGACGGTAGAAGCCAGTGCGGCTGCACTCTCCACGGAAAACGCTACTGCCGCCACCGTGGTCGACCACAAAAATATTGCCGTGTTGCCGCTGAATGGGCGGCAACTGCAGAATCTGGCGCTTCTGGCGCCGGGCATCGCTGCCGGGTGGAATTGGTCCACCGCCGCCAATCGCTATGGCAAGGCTCGCGAGAACCTTGAGGGAGCGTTCGTCGCAAACGGTGCGCGCGGACGCTCGAATGACTTTGTGCTCGACGGCATGCCGATGAATGTGCGCCAATATGGCGTCATCAACTTCGAACCGTCGAACGAGGCCGTGCAGGAATTTGAAGTCAAAACGAGCGTAGCGACAGCCGAGTTCGGCCGGACAATGGGATCGACGGTGAATATCGTCACCCGCTCCGGCGGCAATCGATTCCACGGAACGCTCTACGAGTTCTTCCGCAATGACCGGCTCGACGCCAATGACACGTTCAACAACCGTGCCGGACTCCCCCGTGGAAAACTGCGCCAGAATCAGTTCGGTGGCTCCGTCGGCGGCCCCATTGTCAAGAACAAGCATTTCTTCTTCGCCAACGCCGAATTCTTGCGGATCATCGAGGGTGTCGAAACGCGGGTAGTGAGCGTGCCCACACCAAGCGAGCGTCAGGGGCTGATTGAGTTCACTGACCGGCAAGGCGCCGCCAGGACGCTGGATCTCTCGGACCGCATTAATCCAATCTCGCGAAACCTGCTCGGCTTCTATCCGGAGCCCAACACGACCGGCCCGAACGGTCTCAACCGAAACTCCTCGCTGCTGATCGCGCTCAATGACTACCAGACCCACGGCAGAACGGACCACCATTTGACCGACCGCGACATGGTCTCGGTCCGATTTTCATGGAATCTGAACGACCAGAACTATCTCATCAACCGGTTCGGCGGTCCGTTCATCCCGGGCTTCAACCTGCTGAATCCCGAGGAAACCTGGAACGCCTCCGTGGCCCACCTGCATACTTTCGGCCCGTCGCTGGTGAATGAGCTGAGGGTCGGGTTCAACCGCTACACGAACGACCTGGGCAACGGTGATCCCACCCTTCCGAACGAAGTGGGCCTGCCAAACGGCAACGAAACAGCCAACGGCATCCCATTCGTGACGTTTCTGGGTGGAACGCTGGAAAGCCTGGGTGGACAGCCCTGGCTCAACCGCGAACAGAATGAGCTGACCGCCATGGTTTCCAACTCGATCAGTTGGCTGCGAGGCAAGCACAACATCAAGTCGGGCGGCGAGATCCGGCGGCTCCACTACAATACGCGGGGCGCGTCCAATCAGCGCGGCACAATCTCTTTTGACGGTTCGCGCAATGATCTCATCTCACGCCTTCCCGGCAACGAGCGAGCCGGGGCCCTGGCCGACTTCCTCCTCGGGCTGCCGTTTCAGAGCACTATCGTCACCGGCCAGTTCGGGCGGGGCTTCCGCCAGTGGGCGTACACCGCCTACATCCAGGACACCTGGCGGGCCACGTCGCGCTTGACTCTCAACCTCGGCGTGCGCTACGAGTACACGGCGCCGTGGGACGAAGTGAACGGGAAGCTTTCCAACCTCGCTCCTTCCGGTCAGTTGGCTGTTGTCGGCGAACCGGGTCTCGATCGCCTCTACCGAGCTGACCGGAACAATTTCGGTCCCCGCGTCGGCATTGCATATGACCTGGGTGGAGGCGGCCGCACGATTCTGCGAGCCGGGTTCGGCATTCTGCACGAAACACTGCTGCAGGCGAACTCCATCGAGCAAATCGAGAACAACCCGCCGTTTTCGGCTTCCGCGGTCACACGCCAGCCGGCACGATTCCCGAACGATGGATCACCGGCGTCCACGTTGCTCGACCTGCGCCGCGCCGCGACACCGTCGAGCGCGATTGCCGCGGTGGATCTCAACGGGTTCCAGAACCCCTACACGATGCAGTACAATCTCTCCATCCAGCGACAGGTCGGCCGCAACTGGCTCGCCGAAATCCGGTACGCCGGCAGCCGCGGGCTTCGTCTGCCGGTATTTCGGAACCTCAACCAGGTCCCGATCACATCGCTGGCGGCGCCCCAGCGCAGCGCCATCGAGGCTGACATCGCGGCCGGCCGCGACACTACCGAAACTATCGCCGCACTCCGGCCGTTCCCGAGATTCGACTCGATCACCTTCAGCCAGAATGTCGCCCAGTCCACCTACCACAGCGGGCAGGCAAGCATCGAAAAGCGATTCGGCGCCGGCCCCACCCTGATGGCTTCCTACACCTTCGCGAAGTCGATCGACAACGCGAGCGACTTCGGGTCGGGCGACCCTTCCGAGCAGGTCCTGAATGCAAGAAACCTCGCCGCTCAGCGCGCTTTGTCGAGCTTCGACATCAAGCACCGGTTCAGTGGCGCATTCACCTATGACCTGCCCTTGGCCCGCCTGTGGCGCTCCGGACCGCGCCGGGTGGTGAATGGCTGGCAGCTCAACGGTGTCGTCACGCTCCAGTCAGCCCAGCCGTTCACGCCGTTTCTCAGCGTGTTCGACGCCTTCCGCAACGAGAGCTTCAATCGTCCTGACGTCGTCGGCGATCCGTCCCGCAACGTTCCGGACGGCCTTGCCTTCAATCCGGCCGCCTTCGTTGCTCCGGCGCCGGGAACCTTTGGCGACGCCGGCCGGAACATCATTCGGGGCGACGCGTTCCACAGCTTTGACCTGTCGATTTTCAAACGAACCGAGCTGAACGAACGCGTCGCTATCGAGCTTCGCGGGGAATTCGTCAACGCGTTCAACAACGTTAACTTTCAAGGGCCCGATGTCAACTTAACCTCGAGTCCCGGCGTGTTTCGAGCAGCGGCCCAGCCCCGCATTATCCAGCTTGGGGCGAAGCTTACGTTTTGAGGAACAGGCGCAAGTCGCTTCGTGTTTCAGTGAAACTGGGAGTAAGCATCTTATGGAATCCATCTACTGGGTCATGACCTGGCTTTGCCATCGCCGCTGCGAGCACTGCTACGAGGAACGTTTCCACCCCTATTACGGAGACGAACTTGAGCAAGTGGTCGCCGAGTCGCGCGCGAACTTTCCGAAGGTCATCGGGAATCTTCCCGAACGGATGACTTACCTCGATCCCGGCCGTCCGCTTCCGGACGGCAGCTTCGAAGAACGTTCCGGGCGCATCATCCTGGCCGGCGGAGAGATTCTGCTCGATCCTGTGCGCGAATCGGTGCTCTATCCCGCTCTCGATGCCCTGCACGCAAAATACGAGAACCGCGGCGGCGTGAAGCTCCTGGTTCAGACTACCGGGGACCTCGTTACCGAAAAGATCGTTGCCGAACTGCTCGACCACCACGTTTGGACCGTCTCTGTTTCCGGCCTGGATGCCTACCACGCCGGGCTCGAGACCGAGGAGGCGCGCGAGCGCCTGAAAGAGAAGCTCCACCGGATCTTCCAGACACACGGGATGGAGTTCTTTGACTCGGTTGCCGAAAAAGCCGGTCAGCCCGGCGACACAGGCGGGTATTATCACTTCTTCGGTGCGACTCCGGATTCCTGGATCGGTCCGCTGTGGCCCCGGGGACGCGCGTTCGATAATGAAGTCTCGACGGCGGGCCTGGAGGATAACTTCTGTAATCAATGGTCCGGCGGCCTGAACTT
>CAYLSS010000109.1:0-8539 GCA_964385765.1 uncultured Solibacteraceae bacterium | reverse complement strand
GAATAGGGGGGGCATGCCGGTCCGCATAGAGAGACTCGGGGTCAATGCATGGTTCACCTGGGCTGACGGCTACCCCTCTTGCCCCCAGCCGGTGTACGCAGGCTTTATCGCATATAGAGAGCCTTCGGATACAGTGCTTGGTATTTCGCCGGGCCTGTGGCGAGATGGGCTCGCTGGTTTTCGTGGTGTCAATGTTGACCGCAGCCGCGGAGAGGCCGGCGGCGAGGGCCAGAAAAGGGACAATCCAGAGACAGCGTTTCATCGCCCGTCATTCTATAACGCCAGCGGTGGGGCTCAAAGCGGGCTGTCGGAACCGCAGGGCCGGCTACCGCTTGGCCAGCGAGGTCGCGCGCGGGCTGGGGGGCCGCGGTAGCCCGGACTAGACTTCGCCGTGTTTGAAGCGGTCGACGAGGTAGTCGCACGCCCTGACGGTGAGCGCCATCATCGTGAGAGTCGGGTTCTGGCAGGCCACGGTCACCCACGCAGCGCCGTCGGTCACGAAGAGGTTGCTGATGTCGTGCGCCTGGCAGTAGCTGTTGAGAACCGAAGTTTTCGGGTCACGGCCCATTCGCGCCGTGCCGACCTCGTGAATGCAGAAGCCGGGCACCGAGGGTTCGCCGTACATCCGCACGTTGGTGGCCCCGGCGGCCTCGAGCATCTCAGCGCCCTGCTCCCGGCCGTCGCGGAAGAGCTTCAGGTCATTGTCGCCCCACGCCATATTGACCTTCAGCACAGGGACGCCCCAGGCATCGGTGCGCCTGGGGTCGATCTCGACGCGGTTCTCGAAACGGGGAAGGCACTCGGCCCAGACGCCGAGGCCCACGTTCCATCGGCCCTTCTCGCGGACAGCTTTCTTATACGAGGCTCCGAAACCGGGGGCGTCGAGGGCGAACTCGGGCCAGCTCGACCCCTGGTAGCCGTAGCCGCGGATGAAGCCGTTGGTCATGGGACGGTCGATGTTGCGGAACCGCGGGATGTAGATCCCGTTGGGCCGGCGCGGCGGGCCGAACCACGGATTGGCCTCGAGTATGGGCAGCTCACCGGCAGCGCCTCCGCGATAGACGTGGTCCATGAGGTAGTGGCCGAGAACGCCGCTCGAATTGGCCAGGCCGCCCGGAGCGGAGTTGAGCAGGAGGCGGGTCGATTCGAGTGTGGAGGCGCACAGGACGACGGCCTTCGAGCGGACCTCGCGCGGGGTGCGGCTGGTTCGATCGATGTAGGCGATGCCGGTAGCCTTGCCGGTCTTCTTATCGATGGTGATATGACTGGCAACGGCGTCGGTGACGAGCGTGAGCCGTCCGGTTTCAGCGGCCGCCTTCAGCGTGGTGAACGGACTCGAGAAGTAGGAGTAGGTGATGCAGCCCTGCTCGCATGGACCGCAATAGTGGCAGGCCGCGCGGCCATTGTGCGGCTTGGTCAGGATCGCGACGCGTCCGATAGTGACCGTGCGGTCCATCTTTTTCCTGACCGCGTCACGCAACAGCCTCTCGCCGCAGGTCATGGCCATGGGCGGCTGGAAGACGCTGTCGGGCAGTTGCGGCAATCCTTCGGCCTGGCCGCTGATGCCGACGAACTTCTCGACGATTTCGTAGTAAGGCTGGAGATCGGCGTATGAGATCGGCCAGTCATCTCCGTACCCGTCCCGGCTGGCCGCCTTGAAGTCGAGATCGCCCATCCGGTAGCTCTGGCGGCCCCAACTCAGCGAGCGCCCGCCCAGTATGCGCATCCGGATCCAGTGGAATGGCTTCTCCTGCGTGTAGGGGTTCTTAATATCGTCGACAAACCACTGATGGTTGGATTCCCGACAGGCATAGACGAGGCCCTGGATCGGGCGGCGCTTCAGGATCTCGGGGGAGTTGCCGCGATATTTCAACTGGAATGGCTGGACGTGCTCGGTGAAATCGCGCGGGGTGACCCTGGCGCCGGCCTCGAGTACGGCGACTCTCATTCCGGCTTCGGTGAGCTGCTTGGCCGCCCAGCCGCCGGTTGCTCCGGATCCGACTACCACAGCGTCAAAGATATCGTTGTCGCGTGCTATGACCTGCATGTTCGGCTGCTTCCTACCGGTGTTTTTCGTGATCGCAGGCGAACGTATTGGGAACTCGTCCGTCTTTGTTCAATTCGTCGATGCCGATCTTCGAGGTGTAGTAGCCCTCGGCAGTGAGGCGTTTTGCTTCGCGGAAGAACTCATTGTTTTCCGCGTCGAGTTCCCCCAGTAGATCCACCTGCTGCGATTCCGTGCAGCGGGCGAACGGCTGTTCATGCCGGCGAAGGGCGATGCCGTCGAGATGGCCGATCCCCTCAAGAAACAGATTACGGACCTCGGCCTCGCCATCGTGAAGGATGAGATCGATGTACTCGACCACGCGGGCGCCCCGCGCGCCGGGAGTATCGGTGGCCGGAATGATTCGCTCGGAGAGTATCTCCACGGTGGACGCCTGGTGCTCATCGAACAGAAGCGGGGTCCATGCCTGGGAGGAGGGGCCCGGGCCGGAAGCCGCTCCGTGATGTTCGTGATCCTGCGGCGCGGCTCCGGGCGTGATGATCAATCCGGCGCCGGCAAGCGCACCTCGAAACATATCTCTACGATTCAATGAAAGCCCCTTTGCTCTGACTTATTGGTAGCACGTTGCGGGGCGTCTTCGCCAATGAGCGAAGGACTTCGAGCCGGTCTACCGGCTCTCCGGGCGCCTGGAGCGGAACGGGCTGAAGTCAGTCCCGTAGTCATAGACGTCGACCCCTTCCTTGCGTTTCAGGGCGTTCACGACGGCGTACGTGAGCGGCGTCGCGAGCGCTTCATAGAGGACCTTCGCGAGATAGCCGGATACGATCATGTTGGCAATCAGAGTCGGGCCGATCTCGCCGGCGAACGCGATGATCATAACGACGATCGTATCGACAAGTTGTCCGGCGACGGTAGAGCCGATGGTGCGCGTCCAGAGTCTTCTTCCCTTGGTCCAGAGCTTCATCTTCGCCATCACGTAGGCGTTGGTGAACTCTCCGGCCCAGTATGCCACCAGGCTGGCGACGGCCATCCGCGGGACGATGCGGAAGACGGTCTCGAACGCCTCCTGATTGGGCCAGCCGGGCGCCGGCGGGAGCGCGACCGTGATCAGGGACATTACCGAAAGCAGCGCGGAGGCGAAGAACCCTGTCCAGATGGCCCGCCGCGAAGCCGCATAGCCGTAGACTTCGGTGAAGATATCGCCGAAGATGTAGGCGATCGGGAAGAGCAGTTGGGCTCCGCTCACCCGAAAGGGACCGACGGCGACCACCTTCGGTCCCATGAGATTGGACACGATCAGCACAACGACGAAGATATGAATCAGATGATCGAGATACTTAAACCGTGGGGTCGACATTGGATTGAGGGAAATAGCGCTCTCTGATTCTGCGACAGGTTAGCAGATGCGAAAGAGCGGCATGACGCGTCAGAATGTGAGCACACGCCATACGCCGCTGCTTGCAACGTCGTCGACAATGCCGTTTGCGGGGCCGCCGTCTAACGGTCCACGAGGCGGCGACTGAAATTGAACAGACCCCGTTCCCGGCGGGCAAATGCCGGAATCTCGAGCGCGTCTTCGGGATTCGCTTCGGCTTCTTCCTCGGCGTCGTCCGGCTCGGGTTCGGAGGGCGGTTCCTCGTAGGAGTGCGGGTCATCATCCATCGGATCCGCGGTTTCCTCATCGAAGACGTGGTCGGCCGCCGCCGGCTCTTCGCCGGCCTGATCGAAGATAGCGGGTTCTGGTTCCGGAGCGTCGATGGAAGCCTCCTGCGCGAAAGCTCCGCCGGCAAAAGGTCCCGTCTCGGACTGTCCTATGATTTCGGACATGGATCTCCGCTCGATCTCGGGAAGATTGTCCCGCTGGAAGCCGGTGGCGATGACGGTGATCTTTACTTCGTCTTCCATTGATTCGTTGAGCACAACGCCGAAGCTGATTTGAACGTCGTCGTTTTCGGTGGCTTCGCGAATGAGGGTGCAGGCCTCGTTGACCTCGTGGATGCCGAGTCGACTGGTGGCGGTGATGTTGATGAGCACGCCGCGCGCGCCCTTGACGCCGCCCTCTTCAAGCAGCGGGCAACTGATAGCGAGGCGAGCCGCCTCGAGGGCCGCGTTTTCGCCCTTGGCCGCGGCCGTGCCCATCATGGCATAGCCCATTCCGAGCATGATGGCCCGGATGTCGGAGAAGTCCCGGTTGATCAAGCCCGGCGTGGTGATGATGTCGCTGATGCCCTGGACGCCCTGCCGCAGGACATCGTCGGCGGTGCGAAACGCTTCGAGGAAGGGGGTGCCACGGGGTAGCAGCTCGAGCAGGCGGTCATTGGGGATGGAGATCACGGTGTCCACCGTGGAGGCAAGGTCGGCAAGGCCTTTCTCGGCCATCTTGAGCCGCTGCGGACCCTCGAAAGAGAAGGGCTTGGTGACCACAGCGACGGTGAGCGCGCCCATTTCCTTCGCCAGCGCGGCCACCACCGGCGCCGCTCCCGTGCCGGTACCGCCGCCGAGGCCCGCGGTGACGAAAACCATCTCGGCTCCTTCGAGCACGTCGATGATACGGTCCGTGTCCTCGAGTGCGGCACGACGGCCGACAGACGGATCGGAACCGACGCCGAGGCCCCTGGTGATTTTGGAGCCGATCGCCACTTTGTTGGGTGACGGCGAGGCGTGCAGCGCCTGCTGATCTGTATTGACGACGTAGAATTCCACGCCGCCCAGACCCTCGTTGATCATGCGGGTAACGGCGTTCGATCCGCCGCCCCCAACCCCGACGACCTTAATCCTGGTGTCGAGGGCCAGGTCATCTTCGATCTCGAATTTCAGATCGTCCGCTGTGTTCATCTTCAGAGACATAGTAAATCCCTCCTGCAACTTACTAGCGCAGAACCAAACCAAGCAAACCCGGGGCGCGGCGGCGCCGGCTGCCGCGGTGACGCAGGCGGGCAGCGTACATGGCCAGACCGGCGGCGGTCGTCCATGTCGGGTCGTCGCATTCCTCGGGGAAATCCATTACACCGACGGTCAGGCCCTTGCGTGCCTGACAATTCAAAACTCGTTCCGCCATGTCGCACATGCCGGGCAGCTTGGAGCCGCCGCCGACGAGGACGATGCCCTCGACCAGGGACTGTTCCATGCCGCAGTAACGCAGTTCGGCCTCCACATAGAGGAACAACTCCTCGGCCCGGGCTTCGAGAATCTCCGTCAGGCGACGGCGCGGGGCGTTGACGGGTTCGCGTTCCTCGCCCGACTGCACCACGATGATGCTGTTGTCGGCGGTGAGGCCGAGCATTGCACAGCCGTATTCGCATTTCAGAGCGTCGGCGTCCTCATAGGAAATCGTGAAGCCCCAGGCCACGTCCTTGGTGAAATGGTCGCCGCAAATCGGCAAGCTTCGCGAATGGACCAGCGCGTCGCCGTCATAGACGACGAGGTCAGTGGATTGCAGGCCGATATCGAGAACGGCCACGCCGCGGCTGCGATCGTCCTGAAGCACCGCGGCATAGGCGGCCGCCAGCGGTTCGAAGACCGTCTCATCGACGGCCAGGTGAGCCTGATGCACCGCGGCGACGACTGCCTGTGTTTCGAGCGTCGACGTCGTGACCAGGTGGACGTTGGCGTCGAGGCGGGTGCAGGTGGCGCCGCGTGGGAAATGGTAGCGGGCGCGGCCATCAACGGTGAAGTCCTGCGGGCAGACGTGCAGGATCATGCGATCGTTTTCGAGATTGACGTCAGTCGCCCGCTCGACGGCGAACTGCAAATCGCTCGCATCGATTTCACGCGGCCGTCCGAACTGGTAGGGCCAGTGATGATTGAATCCGTAAACCGGAGGTCCGCCAACCCCCACCACGACCGACTCGAGTTGGATCTCGGGCGACGAAGTCACCTGCCCGACGGCTGCGAGGATGGACGCGGAGAGTCGGGCGCGATCGGTCACTCTGCCCTTTGACCAGCCGGCGCCGGGCGCCTCGCCATGGGAGAGGTAGCAGAGTTTGTTGTCTTCGAGGCCGAGAACCATGCACCGTGTGAGGCTGCTTCCGACATCCAGTCCCGCGACAACCTTCATCCTAGTCTCCAACTCCAACTCCAACTCCGTCCACCGCCGTGATCCGATCGTCCAAACGCAGATCAAAAGTGGCCGCCGCAGGCAATCGCCGCCGGATTTCCGCGTAGTGAGCGAGAAAGTGCTCAACCCTACGGCGATAGTTCTTGTCGCCCAGAATCAGCGTTGGGGCGCCACCGTCGATGCCCATGGTGACGGTCAGGTTGTCCGGCTTCGCGACGTTGATCTCGGATACCTTTGCTGCATGGGGCCCGAGGTCGGCGATCATCGCCAGGGCCGCGCGAACCCCCTCGGCCCTGGCGGGCTCGGGCTGCTGAGGCGAAATGCCGCTGATCACGGGCAGGTCATAAGTGTTTTTTGGGGGCGGCTTGAGAATGACTCCTTCTTCGTCGATCAGGGCCACCTGGCGGCTCGCCTGGGAGGGCGACGGCAGTTGCATGAACGCCACCGGCTCGCGCTCTCGAATGAAGACGTCGACGCGGTGCGGCCAGATTCGCGCCACAGTGGCGTCTTTCACCCAGTCGATCGCCAGCAGGGAGAGACGGCGCTGCCTGAGCGGGAGAAGGTAGATGCTCTTGCCGACATCCTGAGCGAAAACCGCTTCGATACGGTCCAGGGAGGCATGAACCGCTCCCCAAACCCGGATGTCCGGAGCGTTGTCTCCCCTGGCTGTCCCGAGATGGAATCGCGGATCCTCGAGGAGAAACTGCTCGACGGAGTGGAAGGCCTGCGCACAGGCCACTAACAGGAGGGCCACGGGTAGGATGCGTAGAAGCCAGCGCAGGGCTTGCCGGAGGTCTGGTCCCGTGCTCTTCGCCTGGCGTCTTTTCTTGCCCATCACGATTTCTCCTCGATGGCGGCAAGCAGGTCGGCGCCCGCGCGCGATATGCTGCCGGCGCCCAACGTGAGGATCAGATCTCCGGGGCGCGCTTCAGCCGCCACCGCGGCGATGGCGTCATCGAGCGAACCGGCGCAGCGGACGAACCGGTGTCCATGTTCCTGGATGCGCTCGGTGAGCACCGCGGAAGTAACGCCTTCGATCGGGGCTTCCGAGGCGGCGTAGATATCGGTCACGAAGACGGCATCGGCCTGGTGGAACGCGCGAGCAAAGTCGTCCATCAAGAGATGGGTGCGGGAGTAGCGATGAGGCTGGAACAGGACCAGGATGCGATTGTAGCCGCACTGGCGGGCGGTCTCGAGCGTGGCCCGAATCTCGGTGGGATGGTGTCCGTAGTCATCGACGACGGCCACGCCGGCCACCTCGCCGCATTTCTGAAAACGGCGATCAACGCCGGAGTAGTGAGCCAAAGCTCGGCGCAGAGGTTCGACGTCGACACCGAGTTCGAGCGCGACCGCGATCGCAGCGCTCGCATTCAGCACGTTGTGCTTTCCCGGAATGTTGAGCTGGAACTCTCCCAGGTCACGGTCGCCAAAGCGCAGGCCGAAGTAGGCGACCAGGCCATCGGATCGATGGGAGGTCAGGGTCAGGTCGGCCTGTGCGCTGCGGCCGTAGGTGATGGTGCGGCGCGTGATTCGCGGCAGTATGCTCTGGACGTTTTCGTCGTCAAGGCAGACGATGGTGGCGCCGTAGAAAGGAACCTTGTTGGCGAAATCCTCGAAGGCAGTCAAGACCTTCTCGAACGACGTGTAGTGATCGAGGTGCTCGCGGTCAATGTTGGTGATCACCGCCAGAATCGGAGCGAGCTTTAGAAATGACCCGTCGCTCTCGTCGGATTCGACCAGCAGGAAGTCGCTCGCGCCCACCCGCGCGTTCGAACCACCCATTGCGCTCACCCTGCCCCCGACGACGACGGTGGGGTCGAGATCGGCTTCGCTCAGGAGCATGGCCAGCATCGAGGTGGTGGTTGTCTTGCCGTGGCTACCGGCGACGGCGATGCCGAATTTGAGGCGCATCAACTCGGCCAGAAGCTCGCCGCGGGGGATCACGGGGATCTGCCGCCGTCGGGCTTCGCGCACCTCGGGATTGTTCTCGCGGACAGCCGAGGAGATGACAACGGCTTTGGCGTCGTCGACATGAGCTTCAGCGTGCCCTTCGAAGATCCGCGCCCCCAGACTGGCCAGGCGGTCAGTGATCGGGCTCAGACGCAGATCACTGCCGGTGATCTCGTAACCGAGATTGAGCAACACCTCGGCGATGCCGCTCATGCCAATTCCGCCAATGCCGACGAAATGGAGATGCTGGGGGCGAAAAAACATTTTTAATTCGTATTGTTTCCTCTTTCGGCGACCTTGTCAATCACTGTCTCGTTCCTGTTGCCAGCGGCTTTCGCAGATCGACGGCGCGCCTGCTGGGGATCCGGCGCCAACTGCTCGAGAACGTCCGCCGCGCGGCTCGCGGCGCCGGGCTTCGCAAAACGGCCCGCGGCCTCTCCCATCGCCTGCAGCCGGTCCGAATCGGCGGCCAGGTTTCCCACCTCGCGAAACAGGGCTTCGCCGGTGAGCTCGCGGTCGGGGATGAG
>CAYLSS010000108.1:0-8583 GCA_964385765.1 uncultured Solibacteraceae bacterium | reverse complement strand
GTCGAGCTTTGTCAGGTGTTCATCTTTGTCGAGATCGAACAGAAACCAGTACTTGACGATCTCCCCGTCGGGCGTCTCATCCCTGGACAACCGGCCGTCCATGTCGGCGTCGCTGCCGGCGAGCAACTCGTCGAATGGCGGGACCTTCGACGGGAAGCCCAGCTCCGCCGGCGAGGCCATCCACGAATGGACGTAGATGTCGTCGCCAGCGATCACCGGTACTGACTTCGCCTGCCAGGCCATCCCGTCCACCCACCAGACTCGTTCCCCGGTCTCCAGCGCATAGGCCGTCAGTTGATAAGAGCCCGAGACAATGACCTGTGGATCGCCGCCGCCAGGATGGTAGACCACGGGAGACGAGAAGCCATGGGTGGCCTGCTTGCGTTCGACCCGCCACCGCTGCTTTCCCGTGTCTTTGTCGATCGCGATCAGGAAAGAGCCGGTATCCTGGTCGCAAACCAGCAGTAGCGCGTCGCCGGCGATGACCGGGGAGGCGCCAAGACCATAGGGCGTGTTGAATGGACCGAGCGGTAGCCGCCAGCGCTCCGCCCCGTCGGGCGAGTAGCTGATCAGTCCGAATGCCTCAAAGAGTGCGTAGACGTTTTCACCGTCGGTGCCCGGGCTTGGCGACACCGGACTGTTTGGCCCCTTCGACTTCCCGGCCAGCCTTTGGGGCGACTCCCGCCGCCAGACCTCCCGGCCCGTCGCGCGGTCCAGGCAAATCGTCCACAGTATTGTTCCCTCGTGAGCGGTGATGAAGACGTGCGCTTCGGTCAGGATAGGGGATGAATAGCCAGGAGGCAGGGCTGCCTTCCAGACGAGATTTTCCTCCGGGCCGAACCGGATGGGCAATTCGCTCGATTCCGCCACGCCGGAACCATTCGGACCCCTGAACTGCGGCCAGTTAACGGCGCCGTGGCTTATGAGAGTGGCCAGGAAAAACGGGAGGCACGAGCGCATGGACTCCATGGTAGCGCTCCCTCCCTCCAACTCCGAAGGCGCGCACCGATTGCCCTGGTAGTTTCCTAATGATTAGGACACTGCCATTGCCCGCACCCCAACCGGATGCTGTGCCATCCTATGGACCATAGGGGATGGCATGATTTCCACCGCATCTGAACTTGCAACCAGTGTCCGTGAGGCACGGGTGAATCTGGATGACTGGGTGCGAGAAGTTGTCGCCTGGCATTTCGATCCGCAAACCGGCTGCCCGTTCTGGCTCGAGTACGCCCAGGACCTGGACTGGGATCCGCGCCGGGAGATCCAGTGTTACGCCGACCTCGATCGGTTCGACGGATTTCAGGACGGCTGGCTCCGCGGCGGTCCTGTGCGCCGCTGGGTGCCCCGGGGGTTCGCTGACAAGCCGGTCTATGTGTTCGAGACCGGCGGCTCCACCGGTGTGCCGAAGAGCCGCATCAGCATCGACGACTTTCGCATCGACTACGAGATGTTTTCCGAAACGCTCCCGGATGAGTACTTCCCCAAGGGCGCCGACTGGCTAATGCTCGGCCCCTCCGGGCCGCGTCGTCTGCGCCTCGCCGTCGAGCATCTGGCCCAGCATCGCGGAGGCATCTGCTTCATGGTCGATCTCGACCCACGCTGGTTCATCAAGCTGCTCAAGATGGGTGAGCACCAGATGGCTGAGCGCTACCGGCAGCATGTCGTCGACCAGGGACTTATGCTTCTCCGGGCGCATCCGAACATCAAGTGCATGTTCACCACGCCGAAACTCCTCGAAGCGATCTCGGAGAAGATCTCGCTCAAGAAAGCGGGCATCACCGGCATTTTCTGCGGCGGAACTGAGATGACTCCACAATTTCACCGCTTCGCCGTGGAAGAACTGCTCGGCGGGATCTATTTCGCGCCAACCTACGGGAACACGTTAATGGGACTGGCCGCGCACAAGCCGCCGGAGCCGGAGGATAACTACGCCATTATCTACTATCCACCGTCTCCGCGAGCGGCGATCGAAGTGGTGGATCCGGAAAATCCCTCGCGCGTGGTGGACTACGGCGAAACCGGGAGAGTCCGGTTGACCACGCTTACCAAGGAGTTCTTCATGCCGAGATTCCTCGAGCGCGACCAGGCCGAGCGCGAGCCGCCTTGCGGCCGCTTCCCGTGGGACGGCGTGCGCAACGTAAGACCGTTCGCCAAACTCGAGGCAAAGGTCGTCGAAGGCGTTTACTAGCAACCGCCGGAGGGCTCGGAGATATGCTGCACATACCGCTCTTGAGGAAGGGAAAACCATACCGGAGTCTGGATGTGGTCCGGACGAAGCATTACCGCACCGGCGACGAGTTCGTCGAGCTCAGCGTCGCCAATGGCGGGCTCATCCGCCGCGACCTTCTCGATCAAACTTCGTCCAAAGCGAAGTTGAGTGAGATCCCGGTGGCAGACCTGGTCAACATATCGAAGAAGGCGGCCGGGATCCTCGTCGACGATACGCTCCCCCTCGGAGACACCGACCAGAGTCCGCAGGACTATGTCGAGCAACTCTCGGCGACCACTGGAATGCCGTACGCAATGGCCCGCCGGAACCTCGAAAAGATCCACGGCGTGATGTTTCGGGTGGACGAGGTGCTCACCGGATTGACCCGCGGCATGAACCTCTCGGTGCTCGATCGCGGTTTTGGCGATGTGAACGGCAGCGTGGTCAGCTACTTCCCGCATACCGATTCGCTTGGCGTCGTCCTGCCCAGTAACTCACCGGGCGTCCATTCGCTTTGGGCGCCGGCGTTTGCTCTCAAAACGCCTCTGGTGCTCAAGCCTGGTAGCGCCGAACCATGGACCCCTTATCGCATGATTCAGGCGTTCATCAAAGCCGGCGCGCCGCCCGAGGCATTCAGTTACTATCCTACGGACCATGCCGGAGGCAATGAGATCCTGCGTCGCTGCGGCCGCGGCATGGTCTTCGGTGACGTGGCTTCCACGAAACCCTGGCGGAACGATCCCCGTGTGGAGGTTCACGGCCCGGGCTACTCCAAGATAGTTCTTGGCGAGGATGTCGTGGATCGCTGGAAAGACTACATCGACGTGATCGCCGTCTCCATATCGGCCAACTCCGGTCGCTCCTGCGTCAACGCGTCCGGCGTATGGGTTCCGCGCCATGGTGACGTGATCGCCGAGGCGCTGGCCGCGAAGCTCGCCCGGATCGAGCCCCGGAAGGCCGACGACCCCGCCGCTGAGATCGCGCCGTTCGGCAACCCCGTGGTCGCCGAACGCATCAATCAGATGGTCGATCTCGATCTTCCCGGCGCTCGCGACGTCACGGCCGAATTTCGCCCTGGCCCCCGCTTGGCGAAAACAGCGGAAGGGTTCTACTTGCTGCCGGCGGTCGTCCGCTGCGACCCCGCCCACGCACTGGCCAACCGTGAGTTCCTGTTCCCGTTTGCCAGCGTCGTTGAGATTCCCGAAGCCCGGATTCCCGAAGCTCTGGGACCGACCCTCGTGCTCACCGCCATTACCGGCAACCGCCGGCTGGCTGACCGGCTGCTTTCCTCCCCGCTGATCGGTCGTCTCAACCTCGGGCCGATTCCGACAACCCAAATCGTGTGGGATCAGCCTCACGAAGGCAACCTCTTCGAACACCTCTACGGCCGGCGCGCATTTCAGCAGGCCGTCGAACTGGCGATGGCATGAGAGTTCTCTACATCACCGCCGGCGCCGCAAACATGTATTGCGGGAGTTGCCTTCGCGACAACTCGGTCGCCACCGAGCTCATCAAGGCCGGTCATGATGTAATGCTCCTTCCTCTCTATACGCCGACCCGGACAGACGAGGTGAACGTCAGCCAGCGCCATCTCGTGTTCTTCAGCGGCATCAGTGTCTATCTCGAGGTGAAGTACCGCTACTTTCGCCAGCGGCACCGCTGGCTCGACTGGCTGCTCGACCGGCCCTGGCTCATCAGACTGGCCACGCGTAACTCGAGCGCGACTGATCCGCGAACGCTCGGCCAGTTTGCCGTCTCGGTGCTCGAGGGAGAACGCGGGCCGCTACGCAAGGAGGTCGAGCGGCTCGTCAACTGGCTCGAACAGGGGCCTGAACCGGACGTCATCAGTCTGCCGTTCACCCTCCTCATCTCTCTGGCTGAGCCGCTCAAGAGATCGCTCGGCCGGCCGGTCTGCTGCACCCTGCAAGGGGAAGAACTCTTTCTCGGCGATCTGATCGAACCTTACCGTTCGCAGGCGCTCGCGCTGATTCGCTCGCAGGTCGCCCATGTCGATCTCTTTCTCGCCGTCAGCAGCTTCGAAGCCGACTTCATGTCGGGCTTTCTTGGTGTTCCGCGCGAGAAGATTCAGGTGGTCGGTCTCGGCATTAATCCCGAGGGATTCGCTCCCCGGCAACCTGCGCCGAGCGGGCCTTTCCGAATCGGCTACATGGCTCGCGTTGCTCCCGAAAAAGGACTGCAACTGCTGGCCGACGCCTACCACGAGCTGCGCCGTCGCAACTTGCCCCCCTCGCGACTCGATGTGGCCGGTCATTTGCGACGGGAGCACGCCGGATATTTGGCCGCAATCGAGCGCAACATGCGGGACTGCGGTTTGGGTGATGAGTTTACCTACCACGGAGAATTGAACCGCGAACAGAAAATCCGCTTCCTGCAAAGCCTCGACGTCATGTCGGTGCCCTGCACCTACGACGAGCCCAAGGGATTATTCCTGCTGGAAGCCATGGCCAGCGGTGTCCCTGTGGTCCAGCCGCGGCGCGGCAGCTTCCCCGAGATCATCGGGAACACGGGAGCCGGAATACTCGTCGCGCCGGATGATCCGATCAGCCTTGCCGATGGAATCGAGCGTATCTGGAAAGACGCCAAGCTGGCGCGCGGCCTTTCCGAAGCGGGTCCCAGGGCTGTTCAAGAACACTATACTTCGGCCGGGATGGCGACCCGCACAGCATCCGCGTTCAGCAACGCGATGCAACGGACCGCCCTTCCGGCTGGCGCGGGTCGCCAGCGTCCCTGAAATGCTCTGGTCACGAAAGGCCGGCTCAGTGATCTTCCTTCCATCCGTTCCCGCCGAGTAGCAGGCCGATCCCCCATGCCGTTCGCACGAGAAAAGCCGCGGCGTGAGAGAAAACGTGCACACCCGGCCAGCCCCTGACCGGAAGCGAGAAAAACCATAGCGAGTCCGATGGCGCGGGAGTCCCGGATTCACTGCCACAATGAGACTATGTGCCGAACGCCAGGACGAAGACGCCAAAGCTGGTATCACCGTCTCTATGCCGGATTGATGGATCCCTTCAATGAACGCTACAACCGACTTGTCGGGCCCCGGAAACGAAAGCTGTTCGGTGACCTCTCCGGGCCCGTGCTGGAGATCGGCGCGGGGACGGGAAGCAATTTGAAATACCTCCCCAAAGACGCCGTCTGGTACGGCATCGAGGCCGAGTTCAGCCTGGGCCGGGCAGAAGATCTACCGGCCCGGGACAGCAGCATGGACGCGGTGGTCGCGACCCTGGTCCTCTGCAGTGTCAAGGATCCCCGGCAAGCCCTTCGGGAGATCCTGCGCGTTCTCAAGCCCGGCGGACGTTTTGTCTTCATCGAGCACGTTGCGGCGGCGGAAGGCACCTCGACACGGCGCCGTCAGAACTGGATCTCCCCAATGTGGCGGCTGTTGGCCGACGGCTGCCACCCGAACCGCGAAACTTGGCGCTTCATTGACCAGGCGGGCTTCGCCGGTGTCGACTATGAGCGTTTTCGTGTGAATCTTCCTGTCGCCGGACCTCACATCGCGGGCCTCGCCACCAAATCCCTCTGACCGGCTGGCCCGATCTCCTTTTCTTTGCCGGAACGCCCTCGCTTTAATTAACACTTGTAGCCGGATCCACAAGGGGGATTGCGCCGCCCCACTCGACTGAATATGCGCGGGCTATTACTCGCTAAGGAAGGACACACCATGCTTAGAATGAAAAACATTGCACTATCGTTGTCGCTCGTGGCGCTCGCGCCGGTCATCGCAGCCGCTCAGCCGCGCTACGAGGTGAAGATCACGAACCTCACCAAGAACAGTCTGCTCACACCGGTCCTGGTCGCAACTCATCAAGCCGGAGTAAAGGCCTTCGAGGCGGGTAGCGAGGCGTCTGAGGCATTGGAAATGCTGGCGGAAATCGGCGATCCAAGCGCGCTCGTGGAGGTCCTCCAGCCGTTCGACCACACGATGACCGCCGCCGTCCCGGCAGGCGCCACGGTCACAGCGAGAGTTCGCACGTTTGGCCGTGCGAACCTTCTAACCGTCGCGGCAATGATCTTGCCCACCAATGACGGATTCATCGCCGTCAACGGAAGGCCGGGCCCGGCGGAGTTCTTCGAGCAATTAGTCTATGATTCTCCGGGCTACGACGCCGGGACCGAAGCGAATGACGAGCTTTGTCCTAACATCCCCGGCCCCCAGTGCAACGGCAGCGGTGAAGTCAGTGCTCTATCGCCCCAGGACGAAGGCTATGTCCATATCCACTCCGGCATTCAGGGTGGAGGGGACCTCGAGCCGAAGACCTCCGACTGGCGCAATCCGGTCGCCCGGATTACCGTCCAACGCGTCTGGCCATAGCCGTCAGCCGATTTAGCCGGAACCGGCGCGGAACCGACTGCCGCCGCCCGGTTCCGGCGGCCTACGCTGTCTGCCAGAACTCGTACCACTTTCGACGCCTGGGAGGCGGCGCATCGAGCTCGATCGCATCGCCGGTGAGGGTGGCGCGGGGGTTAGACACAAAAAGCCGCTCCGCCCATTCGCTTCCATAGCGGCGGGCGATTTGCCGATAGACATCGGCCAGAAACGGCGTGCGGTCTTCCGGATCGTGCGCATCGCTGGCGATGAAGTGAACCAGGCCGTGCTCCATCAGCAGCTCGGAGAACTTTTTGGCGGTGCGGCCGAATCGCCCGGTGAAGCTTAGCGCGGTTACCTGAAGCAATACTCCCTTCGCCGCCCATTCCTCCAGTTCCTTGAGTCGCTGGTGCAGGAGCCAGTTTCTCTCTGGATGCGTGATGATCGGAATCATTCCGGCATCCATCAAGTGATCGAAGATTTCACCCGTATTCTGGAAGATCAGCAGGTCTGAGAATTCGACAAGCAGGTAGTTAGCGCCGTTGATGGTGTATTTCGTGGGGTGCCGTATCGCGTCCTCGATGTTATCGAAGGACAGGTGGAAGTCGCATCCGCGGTGGATGCGGATCGCGCCCTTTGTCTTCTTCTCGAGTTTCGCAAGAGTGGTCGAAATGACTTCGGGATCGAAGCTGTATTCAAGGTTGGCGTGAGGCGTCGCGACGATATCTGTCGTGCCCGACTCGATCGCTATTTCCAACATCGCCACACTCTCCCTCATCGTTCGGGGACCATCATCGACACCGGGAACAATGTGGCTGTGTATATCGATCATAAACTGGGGCCGGGAATCGGAAGGTTCAATCTCCGAGCAGACCGGCTAAATGAACATCTCCTCGTCGGTGGTGGCCCGGGAGACATCCGGACGCCCACGGATCAGGAAATCCACCGCGGAGCGAATCCCCGCGACAACTGCCGTAGCCTGACGCACCGGTGTCAGGACGCCGTCGTTCAGCACTACCGCCGTCTGGTGCACGCGACTGATCGTGTCGTCCAGAACCAACTCCACACGGTCCAACTGGGCGCGGGCGCGCGTGGTGGCCTCGCTCAGGAATTCGTTCGTCGTAGTGAGCTGGGACTTCGCTGTCTCCAGCACGGCATTCGCGTTGCCGGTGATCTGGTCAATCTGCTGGCGCGTGGTGCTGATCGTCTCCCCAGCGGTCTCGAGAATCTCCGTGGCCTTGGGCGCCATGGTGTCCAGGTGATTCTTGATGTCGCGCACGCTGCGCATCATGACAATCATCGCGATTGCCATGGCCGCAAACGAAATGGCGACGATGCCGAGGATCGCGACCAGAAGTAATAGCAGTGTCTGATTGTCCATTGGCTCGTGTAAGGCTCGCTCTGTCGGCTCCCCCAAACGAGTTCGCCGCGTTAAGGGGCCAGCCGGCCGGCTGCTTCTACTTCATGTTCAGCCGCCGGCCGGACGTGAATATCGGGTCTAGACGCCTTCTCCAGATCCAGCAGATCCAGCAGATCCAGCAGATCCCGCAGATTCAGCAGATCCCGCAGATTCAGCAGCCTTGGAGACCGAAGCCACCGAATCGCGATATGCCTGCTTGCCGGCTTCGACCGCCGCGTTGAGCTGCTCGCGCTGGCGAGCCACGGTTTCACGCCCACGATCGACGAGGCCGCCGGCGGAACTGCGTACTTCATCGCCGCGGCGGCGAACGTAGTCGCGGCTTTCGTCCGCTCTGTCGCGGATCAGACGGCGAGTCTCCTCGCCTGACTTGGGAGCGAACAGGACGCCGATGGCGACCCCTAGCCCCATGCCCAAGAAGAAGTATGAGAGTTTGTTGTTTTCCTCCACGGTTTGTCCTTTCTCGTTCGAGACGTTAGCCGTCCCCCTGCCTGACACTGGCCGCCTCGAATGGCGACTACATCCTCGCATTAATGCTGCACTTCAGTGTACTCCAGTACTCTGAAGATAACATTGATGGCGCCGGCGACGTCTCCCATTTGGCCGGCAAATGTGACCGCCCATGAA
>CAYLSS010000107.1:0-8620 GCA_964385765.1 uncultured Solibacteraceae bacterium | reverse complement strand
CCTCTCCAAGGCGGAACTTCGGCATCTTAGTGCCGGGACGGAATGCGGGCGGATCGGCAAGCCAAATCGGAATCCATTCCTTCCGCAGTTTCAAGCGAATTTCTTTCAGATTAGGACCGACCATTTTTCGGTCCTGCAACAGGAATCTCGCCTGCTGATCAAGATCCGCGATCAAGGCGTCTTTGTTAGAGATCTCGACACGGAGGTTTTCCGCCCGCTCATAATGCTGCTGGGCGGCTTCATTCGTCTCCGCATTATCGCCGCGGCGAATCTCGCGCTCGATCTCGAGACGCGCTTCCCGCTGTTCCATTTCAAGCGCCTGAATCTGCTTCTGGACCCCTGTCAGCGCGTCCGCCTCGCGGTCGAACTCCTCATGCCGGTGACAGCCGATACACCCTTTCAACTGATAAAGGTCGCGTCCGCGGTTCAGAGTGGGTGCACCGTTGAGAACACGATCGTGGAGATGGCACTGCAGGCAACCGGCCTCGACATTTTCCTTTTCAAACAAGGGCCACAGCCAATGCTTGTAAGTGCCGTGCGCCTTAGTGACGGACGACGTCGCGATCCCGTTTCCGTTGTGGCAAGGCGTACAGCCGAAGCGCTCCGGATCGTGCGAATCAAGTAACTCCCGTCGCGGGTGACTCACGAACATTTGCTCGCCTCCCACATCGGCCGCGCGAATCGTGAGTGGCTCCCGAATCCCCAGGTGACAAGATTCGCACCGGTCGATCAAACCCGCCTCTTCGACGTGGATCTGCTTGACCTCCACGGTGAAATTCTCCATCTTATTTAGCAAGCCATCGATTTGGACCTGATCGAGACCTTCAATGTTGTCGCTCAGATACTGGTCACGTTGGCGGCGAAGCGTCCTGCTCTCAATCGTGATTCTGGCGCGCTCGGCGTTGAGTTCGGCCTCGCGATCCTTTAACTCGGTAAAAGTCTTCTGCAGGTCTTCGAACCGCATCTCTCGCGGCCCCAAATCCGCCTGGACAATACGAAACGGCCTGTTCTTCATCCTGGCTATCTCTTCCCGAACCCACTCCTTACCTTTCGTGTCAAAGGTGTGCTCGAGTTGGTAGATAAGAGCGGCGATACGAGCTCGAACATCCTGAAACGGCGTTTCTATCACGTTCAACTGACTACGTATTCCTCGTAGCGCTTCGTCAATCTCTCTGAGACGCGGAGCAACGGCCTCCTCAGCCTCCTGGAGCCGTCTTTCGATCTCCTGGAACTCCGCCGACTCACGTACCTCCTTTTCCCTGGCTGCCTGGCGGGGACCGAGCGATTCGAGAAACGCGGTGTATCTTTCGATGAACTCTGTCTGGTAGGCTTTCCATGGACGCTCTGCGACCAACTCGTCATACAGTGCCCAGCCTAGTGAGAGAAACAGCAGTGCCGACGCAATCAACATCGGACCGCTCAGTGACGAATCCGCAATGGGGTCCCGACCTGATTCGTGTTTTTCCGGCGCTGCCGTTCTCTTGTCTGTCATGGGGCTCTCAGGCCGCTCATACGTTGAACCACGGTGTTATCAGAACATACTTGATGCGAAACACGAGCTTAAGAAGCATCTTTGTTGGCAGTGCGATGAGGATCGTGATCGCAAAAAACTGAAACGTAAGATATTGCAGTACATTCGTCCTTTGCAATACCTTCCGATCGAACGGTGTCAGAGTGACCAGCTTGTGAATCAGCAATCCGGATACCGCGTAAAACAGGCCGATCGCTGTTACACCCAGGACCCCACTAATCCAAGGATTCGTGATCCCGACAATGTCCGGCAAATTGCGGTTGACCTCGTATACCACCCTGGTGTGATCCCACGTCTCGCCCGGCCAGAACCATATCCATCCCGGCCCTCTTACAAATGTCCCAATGAAGATGAGAAGAATCCAGATGAAGAACCCGGCGCCAAAGCTGGCGAGCGCGACAGCCCGCTGGCGGATCGTATAGTAGCCGACGCCCAGCGGATTGTTGTCCACGTAAGGAAAGACCATCAGGCCAACGATGATCAGCGTAGGAAGCACGACACCAGCGAACCACGGATCGAAGTAGACTAACATCTCCTGAAGGCCGACAAAATACCAGGGGGCTTTCGACGGATTCATGGTGTGATTCGGATTAGCCGGCTCCTCCAGAGGCGCATCGAGGGTAATCGACCAAACCATCAGGACAACTGTGACGATGATCGCCGCGAGAAACTCTATGCGAAGGAGGAATGGCCAAACAGGTAATTCTTTCATCCAGCCCGGTTTGAAGGGGTGGATTTTTCGATGATGCTTCTTAGCAAGATCCGGATCCGCTTCGAGTTCGGTGATCAAGCGATCCGTGGCTCTCGCCTGCCGCAGACCGTACCATGCATAAAAGGGAACCAGCACGGCCAGTGCGACAATCGGGATGTTGTCGGGCAGTGAAACGATTTCCCAAAGTTGCGCCCAGTCCATAAGGATTCCCTTCTTCCGCGGCGGCTCTTATCTGACCTTCCTGAGCGGCTTCATCTCCGATTCCAGAACCACGGGCGCCGGCCCGGAAATACCGCCGTCCTTTCGCACCCTCCAGAAATGGACGCCCATGAAGACGGAGGCGATCAGGGGAATTGCGATGCAATGCCAGATGTAGGCGCGCAGCAGAGCGTTCGCGTCGACGATCGAGCCTCCGAGCAAGGCGAAGCGGACATCGTTAAAGGGCGTCATTCCCAGTTCAGGACCAAGCGGTCCTTCGCTACCGAGAAGTGGCGTCGCCCGCGCCATATTGGTGCCCACTGTTACCGCCCAGAATCCTAATTGGTCGTCCGGCAGCAGGTAGCCGGTAAATGAAAGCAGAAGTGTGAGTACCAGTAGTATGACGCCAACGCACCAGTTGAACTCGCGAGGCTTCTTGTAAGATCCGGTCAGAACTACCCGAAACATGTGCAGCCACAAGGTGATGATCATCAGGTGCGCTGCCCACCGATGCATGTTCCGCAAAAGCTTCCCGAACGGAACATCGTGCTCCAGGAACAAGATGTCCCGAAACGCCTGAACCTTCGTGGGGTGGTAATAGAACATCAGCAGGACGCCGGTGATGGTGAGAACCAGAAACAAGTAAAACGTAATGCCGCCCATGCCCCAGGTGTAGCTGTAGCGCACAGCATCTCGATTGATGCGCGCCGGATGAAGGTGCAAAAAGACGTTTGAAAGAACGGCAAGCGCCCGGCTCCGCGTCTCGGTACGCTCGTGCTTTACGCGGAAGACCGATTTCCAGATCTGGGTTGCCTGCGGCTTCTGGAGATCCTGCCGGAGGTCCTTCAACTCGGCTTTTGCCTTGTCGAGTAGCCCGACCTCGGCATCCTCCTGCTTCTTGCTCTTTGATGGAGGCTCCATTTATGCCCCTTCTGCTGACGGCTTACTACACAACCAGGTACGATCCTTCTTCGACTTCGAATTCACACGCCGCACCCGGCGGACACTGATACAGTCGGCTGGTGTCCACCACAATCTGGCCTTCGGCGTCGAGTGTCACCAAAGTGCGGTCCATGGGCCGCGGGGCCGGCCCTTCAAAGTTACGGCCCTCGATGTCGTATCCACTCCCGTGGCATGGACACTTGAACTTGTTCTCCGTCTCGATCCAATTAGGTGTACACCCCAAGTGGGTGCACTTCGCGAAAACCACAAAGAGTTTATCCGGCTGCCGGACCACCCAGATGCGATGAGACTGCTTGAAACGTTCATCGACCCCGAGACCAAAATCCGATGGGTATCCGATACGAAAGCGCGAGCTCGGCTCAAACAATGTTCGCGGAAAGAAGAACCGAAAGAACATGAGGATGTTCGTGAGCAAGAAGCCAACAATCGCCGTCCATGTCAAACGACGCCTGAGCTTGAACTTCTCGTCCTCGGAGGAAAGTTGCTGTTGCTTCTCCGGTTTGGAGCGAGTCGGACCAGGCTTGGCTAGCCCCGGTGCCGGCCTCTTGCCGGCGGCTTTCGGCGCCTGTGTAGTTCCGGACTTGCTCGCATTACCGCCGCTGCGTGGCGTAGGTTCCACTAGTCCCCAGCCCTCCTTCCCAGTCTCAGGTGGGGTTGCTCTTCTTGTGGACAAAACTATATAGTTTCATCACAGATTTGTCAAGATCGAAAATCTTTCTTGTCACGCAAGACGGTGGACGGATCCACCGATGTGGTTCCGAAGCAGGCGGATTCGGCAAGACTGGGCCTTTACAGACGAGGGAAATTGATTCAAACTTTCTTAAAGACTCGCCCCCGAACGCCCGCTTGGCTCGGCGTTGCGGAGTGTGAACTGTGTTTTCTCCTAGTGGCCCAGAGGGGTTCCACGGGAAAAGGGACGGCCGCCGGAAGCCCGACGTGAGGGGCGAAGCGGGATGTTGCAGGTCGCCAAGAAATTACTGTGGTCGTTCGGCGGGCTGAGGGTCCGCTACAAGTTGATGATTCTTCACAACTTGTTCTTCCTGGTTCTCGCTGCTTCCGTCTGGCTCACGCTCATCCCCCTGATTGAAGATAACTCCGCCGCATCCCGCGACCGGGAGATCGAGCTGCTCCGTCAAGCACTCCTCTCGCCACGGCGACTCCCACAGCGATCCGCTCTGCGCGCATATGATTATCACGAAGGTGCGGCTGCCGAGCTTCGTCTTGACCCGGCTCTGCGACGAGCCCTGGACGCACGGCCCGGCGAAATCATCGCCGATCCGCAACGCCCTCATCTCATCTACCTCAAGGATCCGACCGCCCGGACCTACCGAACACTCCGACTTCCATTGCAGTTCTACGATTCCGTTCTGCGGAAATCAAAAACCATCCTCTTCGCGGTCTTGGCCGCCATTTACTGTGTCGCGGTATGTACACTCGAGTTCTTTCTAATGCCGCAGTTCATCTATCGCCCGCTACGCCGCTTGCTCGACGCCGATGCAGCCTCCCGACGCGGAGATGCAAAAGCCGAGCTGATTGACGATTCGCTGATCCGTGAAGACGAACTTGGCCAACTAATGGCCTCTCGCAATGCAACGCTCCGAGAACTTCGTGCGCGACAGACGGAATTAAAGTCGGCCCTCGGGCAGGTAGAGGCGCATGCTGCTGACTTGAAGAAGAAGAACTACTTACTCGAGAGGGCGAAGCGAAACATTGCGGACCAGGACCGCCTGGCCAGCCTCGGACTGCTCAGCGCCAGCGTTGCACATGAGTTGAATACCCCGCTAGCCGTCCTGTTCGGCTCAATCGAGAAGCTTCTTGAAACCTCCGATAACGAACAGAAGAGGGACCGGCTGGAGCGCATGCTCCGCGTCACCAAACGGCTCCAGAAGATGAGCACCGGGTTAGTCCAGTTCGCACGTGTTCGCAAAGAAGAGATTCAACTGGTTCCCATTCATTCACTTATTGACGAAGCATGGAGTCTCGTACGCATCGAAGCCAAGGCAAAAACCACGCGGTATCTCAATCTGTCCGATGATAAGATCCGGGTCGCCGGCGACCCCGACCGTCTCATTCAACTTTTCGTCAACTTACTCCGCAATGCAGTCCAATCCATTCAGCCCGGAGGACATATCTGGGTCCGCACGCGGACGGAAGAGCAGCCCGACGGCGATCAAATCGTTGTCGTCGTTGAGGATGACGGGCCGGGAATTCCCGAAAGCGTTCTTCCGGAAATATTCGAGGCGTTCATCACCAGCAGGCTGGACTCACGAGGCACCGGCCTCGGCCTGACGGTCGCCGAAGGAATTGCACACCAGCACCACGGGGCCATCGCCGCCAAAAACCGACCCGAGGGCGGCGCTCAACTGGAAGTCCGGCTGCCGGTAGCGCCTGATTTCGAGGCCGGCAGCAAGGCTTCTTCACGGGCAACTGAGGGGTACGAACATGAGCATCCATCACAAACCGGCGGTCGAGATCGTCGTCCTTGACGATGACTATGAGTTCTTGCGCTATATCGCAGATCTTCTCAGTGACGACCCCCTTTACTCCGTCAGCGGGTTCGCCCACCCAAACGATGTCTTCGAGGCATTCAACCAACATCTGCCTGACATTCTCCTCCTAGACATCGAATTGGGCGAAACGCGGGGCGACGAACTCCTCCCGCGACTATTAGCACGCTGGCCCAATCTCTGTGTAATTATCGTTACCGGACATCCTTCTCTCGAAAACATGCGGGATACCTTCCGCCTGAACGTCTTTGACTATCTCTCAAAGCCATTTTCACTGGCCCAGCTCCGGCAAACCCTAAGCTCCGCCGTCGAGACGTACGGCCTCGGTCGCTGTGCCCCCGACTGCCTTCGGGAGAAGTTAGGTCACCAAATTAGAGTTCTTCGTGCTCATAATCACTGGTCCATTCGAGACCTCGCTAAGAATACTCAGTTGAGTATATCTCAGATATCGTCAATCGAACGCGGAGCCAGTTCTCCGAGCATGGAGAGCCTGCTGGTTATCTGTCAGGCTTTTCGAATCCGGCCTTCTGAGCTTCTCTCGTCGATCGATTTCTGAAGATTTCCCGTCCACAAACCCTGCAACACGTGCGTCGGCGAGCATTGAGACCGCCGCACTCCGAACAGCGATTGTACATCGTCCTCGCAAACCAGTGAGTGATCAACGCGCTCGCTAATAGGACCGCGCCCAATCCTGCAAGGCTCAAGACAGCTTCGAGCATATTCGAGCATTTCAACAGGGCCGGCTGCCTGACGTACGCAACACCAACACGTATAGTGCTGCGACGACCGCGCCAATAAAGAATCCCTCAAAGGGCGTGGGCCGATCAAAAGCAACTACATCCAACAACCCACCCATCGCCGAGCCCGCAACCACGTATGCCAGGACAGAAAGTTTGCGGCCCTGCGCTCCCCCGCCGCCGCCTGCGGTCACGGCCGTCACCATCCGGAAGGAGCGGGCAACCACTCCCGGCTGTAGTAGTCGCTTAGAGTCAGGACCAATAAGATAATCAGCCAGAGAATGCCCGCCCCGACCGCCGCCTGCGTGAGGGCCGGACTGTGCCGGACATGCATGAAGAACAGAATGACCAGAAGCGCCTTGGTAGCAGCAATCAACAGGGCCACAGCAACACTGAGGTCGCCGAGATCCAGATATGAGACCCACACGGTCAACCCCGTCAACACCATAAGCGCAAAGAAGACCCGGAAATACACAGCCTGACGTTCCACGTGCTCAGTCATTATCGATGTCCGATCAGATACAGCAAAGGAAATAGAAAGATCCACACAATGTCCACGAAGTGCCAATACAGCCCCATAACCTCCACCGGACCATAATACTCCCTGGAATAGCGTTCGGCTCTTGCCTGCGCTATGAAGTAAATCAGCAGTCCGGCGCCGATGACCATGTGCAGGGCGTGCATACCGGTCATCGCGAAATAGAAGCAAAGCATCAACTGCACTTGGTCGGCAAGGGCTCCGGGGAAAACGAAATGCGGACCCGGAATCAGATGCTCAACGTGCTTGTGGTGGTACTCAAATCCCTTCACGACGAGAAACACGCATCCCAGCACAAGCGTTCCAATCATGTAGTTCGCCGCCCGCCTGCTCTCTCCAAGCTGAGCCTGCCTCACAGCAAGAGCCATCGTAAGACTGCTGCCGATGAGTACGACGGTGTTGAAGGTACCGAGCGTCACGTCAAGGTGCAGGCTGCCTTCGGCAAATCCCTCGGGGTAGGCTGAACGATAAACGGCATAACCCGCGAAGAGGCCGCCAAAGAACATGATCTCTGTCACCAGAAACAGCCACATGCCGAACGTGGACGCGTCCAATTGCTGCGGCAGTTCGTCGAATTGGTGAGCCAGCGCGGTATGATGATGCTCAGCCAAGCTCCAACTCCTCCTCATGAGAGTAGACGTAAGGCTCTTCCTTCACCACGGGCGTCTCCGGAAAATTCTCGGTCGGCGGCGGAGAAGGTGTTTCCCATTCCAGGCCTCGGGCGCCCCATGGATTCGCCGGAGCCGGCTTGCCGTAACGCATGGACCATGTGAGATAGACCATGGGAATGAGATATCCGACGCCCAAAATGGATGCCCCCGCCGAGGACATCACGTTCAAAATCTGGAACTCCTCGGGATAAGCGTGATACCTCCGCGGCATACCGAGATATCCGAGGATGAACTGTGGGAAGAAGGTCAGGTTGAAACCGATGAACAACACAAGCGCCGAAAACCGGCCCCACCCCTCGGGGTATAGTCTTCCAGTCATCTTGGGCCACCAGAAATGAATTCCGCCAAGGTAGCCCATGATTGCTCCGCCGACCATAATGTAGTGAAAATGCGCCACGACAAAGTAGGTATCGTGAACGTGGACATCGATGGCCAGGGTGGCAAGAAACAGGCCGGTCAGGCCTCCAATCGTGAACAAGCCGATAAAGCCAAAGGCGTACAACATCGGTGTCTGAAAGACCAGAGACCCTCGGTACAGCGTCGCAGTCCAATTGAACACTTTGATCGCCGATGGAATCGCCACCAGGAAACTTAGGACGGAGAATACCATTCCCGCATAGATGGACTGGCCGCTGACGAACATATGGTGGCCCCACACGAGGAATCCCAGCACCGCGATGGCGACGCTCGATCCCGCAATGAAGTTATATCCGAAAATTTTCTTTCGCGAAAAGCAGGTAACCAGTTCGCTGATCACACCCAT
>CAYLSS010000106.1:390-8621 GCA_964385765.1 uncultured Solibacteraceae bacterium | reverse complement strand
CGCCGAGACCGGCGAGGGTGTCTTGCTGCGAATCGAGCAGCAGTCCTACACTCCGGCCGAGTCACTTTATGGTCGCAAAGAGGATAGCGGACGGACGGTGCGGCTGTCGGCGGCCGCCGTTCTCCCACCCGACCAGCTTGGCGAGTTCGACCTCGGGGCCAATCAGGGTGCGGTGCAGGCGATCTTCGTTCCACTAGCCCGCCTTCAGGAGGAGTTCGGGCTCCCCGGACGGGCCAACACCATTCTGCTGCCGGAGAGCGCCGCGGCTCCTGGAGAGAAGCTGGCAGCGGCCGTGACTCCGCCCGACTTCGGCCTGACGATCCGGACGCTCGACGAGCGCGGGGTCATCCAGGTCGCGAGCCAAGCCGGTCTGCTCCCGGACAAGCTGGCCACGGCGATCCGATCGGCGGCCGAGAACGCCGGACTGGAAGCACGCGGAATACTGACGTATCTGGCGAATACGATCCACGTGGGAGATCGGCAGATCCCGTACTCGCTCGTGAGTGCGGTCGCAAGTGTCGAGGGAGGCGGCGATCCGCCGGCAATCGAGCTCAATCGCTGGGCCGCCACTGAACTGAACGCCCGACCGGGCGACCTGGTCTCGCTCGACTATTACCTCTGGCGCGCCGAGGGCCGGCTCGATACAGCAACTACCGAGTGCCGTGTTGCGGCCATTCGACCGGTGGAAAAGGACTTGGCGCTCGCGCCTGATTACCCGGGCATCACCGACGCGGACAATGTTTCGGACTGGAACCCGCCCTTTCCGATCGATCTCTCGCGCATTCGCGAGCAAGACGAGGAGTACTGGGACCGCTACCGCACGACCCCCAAGGCCTTCATCGCCCTCAGCGCGGGCCAGCGACTTTGGCAGTCGCGCTGGGGGTCGCTGACGGCCTATCGCATCCCGGTTCCCGACGGTGGTGATCCGGGGACCATTGCAAAGCGGCTGGAAACAGCGCTCGCTGATTCCATCGATCCGATGGAGAACGGCTACACGGTGATTCCCGTCCGCGAGTTGGGTCTCACCGGCTCGCAGGGCGCCACCGACTTCGGCGAGTACTTCGTTTACTTCAGCTTTTTTCTGGTGGTGTCCGCGCTGATGCTGGCCGGACTGTTCTTCCGCCTGGGATTGGAGCAGCGGGTACGGCAGACCGGCCTTCTCGAAGCGGTGGGGCTGCCCGCAAAGACGCTGCGCAACATCTATGTCAAAGAAGGCTTCATCCTGGCTTTCGCCGGGACCATACTGGGTGTCGCAGGGGCAGTGGGCTATTGCCAGCTCATTCTCTATGGATTGCGGACCTGGTGGGTGGATGCGATCGGGACCCAGGCGGTTCGACTGGATCCGGATCCTTTCTGGCTGTCGGCCGGAGCGCTCGGTGGCTTGCTGGCCTCGCTCGGCGCACTGCTATGGACGCTGCGATCGCTGCGGCGCATTTCACCGCGCAACAGACTTGCGGGCATGGTGACGAAACCGGCGTCGGCCGTCAGATCCACCAAGCCCTTATGGGCGGCCATTGCGTCGATTGTTGTCGCGGTGGGATTACTTGGAGCGTCGGGCTCCGGCGTTCTGCCGCAGGTGGGGGGCTTCTTCGGCGCCGGATTCCTGCTTTTGATCGGCGGTCTGCTGCTATTCCGCTACCGCCTGGACCGTCCCGGCAAGACGACCCTTTCCGGCAACGGGCTTACGGCAAATATCGCTCTAGGCTTCCGCAACGCATCATTCCGGCCGGGCAGAACGTCGCTCTCGGTCATCCTGATCGCCTCGGCCATCTTCCTGATCGTGTCGGTAGACTCTTTCCGGCTGACCGAGGCTGCCGACATACGGGATCCACAATCGCCCGCCGGCGGTTATCCGCTCATGGCCGAATCGTCGCTGCCACTCTACCGGAACCCGGCCGCCCCGGAGAACCGTGAGCAGATCGGCCTGGATCTGGTTCCGGTCACCAACATTGTCCCGTTCCGCCTGCGGCCCGGCGACGACGTGAGCTGCCTCAATCTCTACCGCCCCCAAAACCCGCGCATTCTGGGCGCCCCGCGCGAGTTTCTGGAAGCCGGGCGCTTCAGTTTTCAAGACTCGCTGACCGAGTCCGACAATCCGTGGGAGCTACTGCTCCAACCTTCCAGCGATGGTACGATTCCGGCGGCAGTGGCAGCCAATTCGATGACCTACATTCTTCATCGCAAGCTCGGCGACGTGGTGGAGATTCCGGTCAGCGGCGCCGCACCGGTCCGGCTGCGGCTGGTCGCGGCACTGGCCGATAGTGTCTTCCAGCGCGAGCTGATCATTTCAGAGGAAAACTCCCGTCGCGTCTTCCCGAACCAGGAGGGCTACCGCGTCTTCCTGCTCGATGCCCCGGCCGCCGAGATCGAGAGTGTCACCGCCGAACTCGAGGACATGCTTTCGGATTTCGGCCTCGACGTCTATGGAACGCGCGAGTACCTGGCCGGCTTTCACAAGGTGGAGAATACGTACCTCTCCACCTTTCAGTCGCTCGGCGCACTCGGACTTCTGCTCGGAACTGTGGGGCTGGCCGTCATCCTGCTCCGCAACGTTCTCGAGCGGCGGCAGGAGCTGGCGCTGCTAAGAGCGGTCGGGTTCCGGTCTCCCGGTCTCGCGGTGATGGTTGTGGCCGAGAATCTCTATATGCTGGCGGCGGGGATCGGCATTGGGACAGTAACGGCGCTCATCGCTATAGTCCCGGCGCTCAGCGGACGCGGCGGGTCGGTCTCGCCGGGTTCGCTTGCGTTTCTGCTCGGCGGAGTTTTCGCTACCGGACTGTTGGCCTCGGTTCTGGCCACGCGGGCGGCGCTCCGGACCCCCTTGCTGAACGCCCTCCGAACCGAGTAGCTTCAGGTTATGCGCGCGTGCTTCCCGCTTCTATTAATGTTGGCCACCGTTGTGACGCCGGCCCAGGACTGGACCCAATGGCGCGGCGAGAACCGGAACGGCGCTGTCGCCGGCGTCGAGCTTCCTTCCACCTGGCCGGAACGACTGACGAAGAAGTGGAGCCTCGAGGTGGGCGAAGGACACTCGTCTCCGCTGGTGGTGGGAGAGCGCGTCTATCAGTTCAGCCGCTTCGAGGATCAGGAGTCGATAGCGGCCATTGCGCTGGACGCCGGCCGCGTGATCTGGCGGAAATCCTATCCTGCGCCCTACACAATGAACTCGGCTGCCCGCGCCCATGGCAAGGGTCCGAAGTCGACGCCGGTTGCTCACGGAGGCAGGCTCTACACCCTCGGAATCAGCGGGATCCTCTCCTGCTTCGATTTCGATTCGGGCGACGTCGTCTGGCAGAAGGACTTTTCGGATCACATGCGCAGCACCTCCCCGCTCTACGGAACCGCGATGTCACCCATTGTCGAGGGGAAGGCGCTGATCGCGCACGTCGGAGGCCACGGCGGCGGCGCCCTGACCGCCTTCGATCTCGACACGGGCGAGGAGATTTGGAGCTGGACCGGCGATGGTCCGGGCTACGCGTCGCCGATCATCGTTGACCTGGACGGAACCAGACAGCTTGTCACCCAAACCGAGAGCAAGATCGTTAGTGTCTCCCCAGACGGCGGCCGTCTGCTTTGGGAAATGGAGTTCACGACGCCGTGGGTGCAGAATATTGTTACGCCGGTGGTCGATGGGGAGGCGCTGCTGTTCGGCGGGCTCTCCAACCCAACCATGCGCGTCGAGCCGAAGCTCGATGGCGGCCGGTGGACCACGAAAAAGGTGTGGGAGAACAAGGATGCGCCGATATACATGAGCACTCCGGCACTCGTCCACGGGATTCTGTTCGGCTTCTCCAACCGCAACAGCGGGCAGTTTTTCGCGCAGGATCCTGACAGCGGTGAGATCCTTTGGCGCGGCGCTCCACGAGCGGGCGCTAATGCGGCGATTCTCGCATCCGACAATACGGTGCTCGCATTGACCGTGCGGGCTGACTTGATAATCGCCAAGATGAGGCAGGGAGATGTGGAGAAGCTGGCTTCCTACTCTGTCGCTGACACCCCGACCTGGGCCCATCCGGTGGTGCTCGAGGACGGATTCCTGATCAAGGACGAGAATTCACTGATCCGCTGGACGTGGTAGACCGAAGTCCGGCTCCAGTGTGGATCTGGCGGCGCCGGAGTCCCGAAAACCTTCAATCTATGACCGAACGCGACTGCCGGCTGGCTCGGCCCCGGTAGTCAGCTCGCCGGATCCGATTCCACAAAGCGACAACAATCGCAGTAGCTGTTCGATCCGCACCTCGAGTTCGCTCACCTTACCCTCGAGGTGTTCCAGGCGTTCGGGAGACGCTCTGTTCTGCGGCGCGCCATTTTCGAGCGACCCCAGGACCGCGGTGCGGGCAAACTCCGATACGCTTCGGGCGCCGTTCTCCTGACAGGCGGCTCGCAGTTGCTCAAACTCGGCTTCACTGAGCCGGAAGTTGACAAGACGGTTTCGTGGATTCAGAACACTCATAGTGGATCACTGGGCAGTCATGCCGGCCCGACCATTAGGGGAGGGCTGACCCTGCCAGGTAGCTCTTATCGGATATTCCGGGCCTCTCAACAGAGAAATCCGGCGGTAGACGCCGCAACCGCGGTCACTAGACAAGTGCATGATACGGCAGTGGATTCTCACAATTCTGCTCGAATCTCCGGCGTCGGAGGCGATATTGGATAGTTGCCCAAGAGTTCACAAACCGGCTCGGCGAGCGGCTCCAGCTCCAGACCCGGCCTTTGACGGCAAGGTGGTCGGCATGAGCGTCTCGGCCTCGCTTGCCGTAAACTCCGCACGGAAGGCGCCGCGCTGACGGACCTCCGTGGGCCGCGTTCTCGCCGGTTTGAGATGAGCTCGCCACCGAGCCCACCGTCTCAGCGATCTTGTTACATACGAATTGTAGAAACGTGCTATCATACCGCTCATGTGTTCTCCGGCCTCGTCGGCGGTTCCTACTTGGTTTGGAAGGCGCCTTGAGCTGTCGCGCGGCGCGGCGGCCGCTAGCGAAGAGGCCGTAATTCACACTCGGGTCGCGGAGATCGCCGGCACGCTGACCCTGCCACTCGGATTGGGACCCGTCCCTTGCGTCATCCTGGTCGGCGGAACGCTGTCGCAAACCCGCGACGGCGGACTGCTGCGGGAACGGGCGCCACGACGAACCGCGATCAAGCGCTTGGCTCACTCGCTGGCCGCCTCCGGCTATGCCAGCTTTCGGTACGACAAGGTCGGCTGCGGCGGCAGTCGCGCCACGGCTGCATGGGGCGACACGTATGTGGACGAAGCCCGTGCGCTGGCCGATATCCTGGATTACTTTCGCGCCGCGCTGGAATACAGCGATCTGCTCGTCGCGGGCGAAAGCGCCGGGGCCTACGTCGCGTGTCTTGCGGCGAGGGCTGGGGCGCACGCGGACGGTTACCTGTTTCTGGGAGGTTTCTGCGGCAAAGCGGAGGAGATCTTCGAATACAACTACGGGCGCTTGTTCGCATGGGCGTCGCAGTCCGACGACCGCATGGCCTGGGCGCGGGCGAATGGGCTGGACCGCGAGCTGGCTCTGGGCCGGAGCTGGCCTCAGATCTTCGAAGCCGCGCACAAGGGCGAATCGCGCTACGAGGTCGTCGATGGAGACTTTCGTCTGACGTTCGGGCTCGCTCGCTGCACCGAAGAGCTCGAAAATCCGCCGGACGAGATGTTCTCGCACATCCAAAGGCCGGCCTTTGCGCTTGCCGGGAGCCGCGATCTCAACGTGGCTCCGCACCACGCCGCCCGCGCGGCGATGATCATGCAGCGGGCGGGCAACATGGAGGCTCGCAACGTGTTGATCCCCGGCGCCGACCACAATTTCCAAACCGCGTCCGAGCACGAGGAGACAGCTTTACGCGAGCGCTATACGTTCGCGAGCTTCAACCGGCCTTACGACGCTCGTCTCGATCGTGAGATCGACGCGTGGCTGCAGGAAGTTTCTCCCTCGCCGGATCGGCCGGCTTCGTCGCAGGGCCTCTACCGCCGTGCCATCGATCGTCCTGAGCTCGACCCGCAAACCTTCGACTCCCCGCAGCGGCTGCACCTTGCACCCGGCCTCACGATCATCGACGACATCCTGGAAGCCGCCAGAAGCGTTGGCGTCGACACCGCCGAGGGCCGCATTGGACCCCTGTTGCGCAGCGGCCGGGCGCGGGCGCACTACATCGACATGCCGTCCGGCATGTTCCTCGACGAGCATCCGCACGCGGCCGGCAGCCTGATCTACACCGTGCGTGGCGAGTGGGGGCTGGCAAGCCTCGGCCGCTGGCATCACATGAAGGCCGGGTCCCAGTATTGGTTCGGCGACAACATCCCGACGGGCTTTCAGACGCCGTTCCAGAACGACGTCTTCATTCTAATCTTCAAGGCCGCGCCTGGGGATGACGACGAAACGTTCATTCGGTATCTGCGCGAACTGCGCGGCAAGCTCGAGCGGCAGCAGGACTCTGGAACCGCTTTTCGCCTCGTCGACCTACCGGACGGGCACCCGGCGCTCGATTTCGCCCGCAGTGTCAACCCGGACTTCGACGCCCAGTTCCGCCGCCATTGCACGTGGATGGGTGCGCTGATTTGCCGCACGACCGCAGCGGTTCTTCGTTGGTAGCTTCGAAATCCGAACTTGGAATTGTCATGAAACTTCATCCCAAAGCCTTTCCCAACTTCGCCGGGAGCCTGGCGTTGATCCCGCTGCTGCTCGCCGTCCCCGTGGCTCAGGGCCAGACCTCAACGGGCACGTTGAGCGGCACGGTCCAAGACGAGCAACAAGGGCTAATCGAAGGCGCCCGCGTCACCTTGACCGATCCGGCCAAGGGACTCCAGCGGAATACCGTCACGAACGACAGCGGCGCCTTCACCTTCACCCAGTTGCCGCCGTCGACCTACAAGCTCAGCGTCGAGAAATCCGGCTTCCGCGCGACGCGGTTCGACGCACTGACGATCAACGCCGACGATCAACGCTCGATCCGCATCGAACTGGAAGTCGCCGGCCAGCAAGAGTCGGTGACTGTGACCGCCGACACGCCCTTAGTCCGTGAGGCGCCCGCCGTGGCGACCGCGGTCGACCAGAGCTTCATCGAGAATCAGCCGCTGAACGGCCGCAGCTTCCAGGGCCTGCTGACATTGTCTCCAGGCGTTGTGTTGGTCACGCCATCGCTGCCCGCGCAGGGTCAGTTCTCGGTCAACGGTCAGCGCACGGGCTCGAACTATTTCACCGTCGATGGCGTCAGCGCGAACTTCGGCCTGCCGTTCGCGACCACGCCTTACGAAGGCTCTGGCGGCGGCACACCGTCGTTCTCAGCCCAGGGCAGCACGGCGTCGCTTGCTTCGGTCGACGCCGTACAGGAGTTCACGATCCAGACGTCGACCTATGCCCCGGAGTACGGACGCCAGCCGGGCGGCCAAATCGCCATCGTGACGCGCTCGGGGACGAACGAGTTGCATGGAACCGTCTTCGAGTACTTCCGCAACGACAAGCTGGACGCCAACTCCTGGTTCGGAAACTTCAACGGCCTCGAGCGACCGACCCTGCGCCAGAACGACTTCGGCTTCACCGGCGGCGGACCGGTCTTGCTGCCCAAGGTCTACGACGGCCGCAACAAGACGTTCTTCTTCGTGTCCTACGAGGGCTTGCGGCTGATCCAGCCCGACGTGGTAAGCAACCGGCGCGTGCCCACGGTCGAGGCGCGGCAGCAGGCGACCGGCGCGGCAAAGGCCCTGCTCGAGAACTACCCGTTGCCAACCGGTCCGGCGTTCGAAGATGCACCTCTCGAGGCTCGGTACGCCGCTTCGTTCTCCAACCCTTCCGACCTCGATTCGACCGCTTTCCGCATCGATCAGAGCTTGGGCTCGAAGGTGACGATCTTCGGGCGCTACTCCTACGCGCCGTCCTCGAACGAGCAGCGCGCTCGCTTCGCCGCGGCGAGCTACGTGGCGGACCTACCGGGCAAGACCCAGACGCTGACGCTTGGCTCGACGATGATTCTGTCGCCCACCGTGAACAACGACCTTCGCGTCAACTACAGCCGCTCGCGCACCTCGCAGTTCTATCGGCAGACGGAGTTCGGCGGCGCCAAGCTGCTGCCCGACGAGTTCCTGCTCCCGGATTTTGCCGACCCGGCCACGTCCCTGTTATACATTCCGATCGGCCCCGCGGACGATCAAGCGCTCAGCCCCGGGACTTTCAGCGACAACCGCCAGAACCAGCTCAACTTCGTGAACACGCTCGGCTGGACCGCGG
>CAYLSS010000106.1:0-380 GCA_964385765.1 uncultured Solibacteraceae bacterium | reverse complement strand
ATGGCCCCGGCGATCGGCGGCCGGCTCTACAGCAAGGTGCTGCCGTTTCCGAGCATCACGGCGCTCGCAACAGGGATCGTCCCGAGCGGAACGGTGACCCAGGTCGACACCTTCCTCCAGCCGCGCTATCACAATTTCTCCGCCTACTTCCAGGACGCCTGGCGAATCACGCCTCGCCTGACGCTGACCTACGGCCTGCGTTGGGAGGTCAACCCGGCGCCGGGCGAGGCCAACGGCAATCTCCCGGTCCGCGTGGTCGGGCTCGAGAACCCGCAGACCGCGACGCTCGAGCGCGGCAAGAAGTTCTACGAGACCACCCACGGTAACTTCGCGCCCAGGTTGGGAGTCTCCTGGCAACCGTTCGCAGACCACGGAACGGT